>JAEZBW010000339.1 GCA_023426765.1 Bacillota bacterium | reverse complement strand
GTATTAACAATATTTTTCATTCTGAACCTCCTCCAAATAAAAAACACCATGCTGTGCACGGCGCTGTTTCTTTATTCATATAACCTGTTGCTGCTGGTTTTGTCCTTCGTTATTCTGGCGATATAGTCCGAGAGTCTTCCTTTTCCAAGCCTCCCTCCGCTGTCAACCGTAAAGTCTGTGTAAAACCCGTTCTTGCCAAACCGGTGGGTTATCTCTGTAATCTGGCCCAGGCTGACCGAACCGTTCTCCCCGATAATAACCGCTTCATCACCGATAGTAATCTGAGGCCGGAAGGGTCCGGTAAAGCTTTCAATCTTTCCAACGTACTGAAGATTATTAGCAATCTGCTCCGCATAGCTCTGTGCATCAACCAGACTAGTTCCATCCGGCACATTCACATACAGGGTTTTGTTCGCCTGCAGATTCCACCCGCTATAGGTCTCCACCTCACGATACACCTTGATGCTGAAATCCCCGGTGTGGACACAGACCTTCCGGTAAGCCTCCTGATCATCACGAATAATACCTCGGGTGAAGATGTCCTTATCCCTGCGGAAAACATAGCTGGAGTTTCGGACAAATCCTGAATAGCCGTTTGAACCGATGACCACGGTACCATCTACCAATTCATCTATTCTCCAGTTGTCCAAGGCTTTCAGAATTTCCAGGATGCCCTCAAGGTAGGTCATGTTCACATCAAACTGATACCCGGCATAGACCGATGTGTTTTCCACCAGCATTTCATCGTTACTGATGTTGGCCTTCGATAAAATGCTCTCTAGAGTTTCATGAAGTATGTTGTAAGCGTATGTGTTTTCTTCATCAAAGGTCTGGTCATTGAGAGCCTTGCCGATAATGTTTCTACCGTCAACGGTGATGGTTTCATCAAGCAGGGTGAAGCTACTTCTATCCACGTAGAACGAACCCATGTGGTATGGTTCACTATCGCCCATGCTGAATTCAAAGGACACTTTACTGCCGGGAGAAAGGAGACTTGTTTCTTCCGATATGGCTGCATTTCCCTGATGTTCCGGGTTTTCATCGATGGGGTTTTCCAAGTTCAGTGTAAAGGCAGAAATGGGTGTATCCATGGAATGCTTAATGCTTCCGCTTTCCAGGTACCGATCCATTTCTATCATGTACTCATAAATCAGAAGCTTCTGGGCGGTACCCGTTTTGTAGCTGCCAACAATTCCGAAACCTGCGATTGTCTTTATCTCCAGGCGGCTCATGTTCTGATCACCTTCAGGGCCAACGTTAACCGGAGCCAGCCATGTGGGGTTTGATAAATCTCCGTTCATTCTGCCGGATGGTGTTCCATACATTAGCCCGGTATCCAAAAAGAACAGTTCCCCCTCTGTTTTCTCGAACTGAACGAAGTCCGGGAAGTTCCCTTCCCCCACTATGGCAATTGGTTCAAAGCTCAGTTCCATCGTCTTTTCCCTCCGATTCGGGCATCGGGAGCACCTCAGACCTTTCGCCGCATCGGATGCAATTGACAAAGCTTCTCACTGTTTCAACATACTGTTCTTGTCCACATTTCTTGCAATGAATCAATCCACCGTTCATCATGTTCCCTCCCCGAATTGCAATTCAAACGACACATCAAGCACATGGTTCTCATCCTTTGGAATATAGGGTACATGGTAGTCGGCTGTAACGACTGCATCTTGTGCCGGAGGTGTATTGAAACTGATAATGTTATCTGATTTATTGATTTCAAAAATATACCCCGCAATGTCATAACCACTTACCCAAACCATGAAAAACCGTTCACCTGTAAAGATAGCATCTCTTGCATATGATACACCGCGATTGTATGAATAATTTGTCTCATTATACTCCGTTCCATTATGGATATATGCCTTACAAGCCGCATAGGAGTGGACAAACATAAATTCCGCTGTAGGTGAGAGGTTAACGTATATATTTTTGGAGTTGTTATTACCACTTTGGGTTATTACCTGGACACTCTCATATAGTCCAGTTGTATCATTGTACTCGTAAACATGAATCTTGCAATCATAAACACTTGCACCAGAGCCATATGCTTTGCCTAGAACAATTCTCCGATTGTCCTGCGATATGTCACAGCCACCAGCGTAATCCAGTGCAATGTTTTGGATATTGTCAAACTGTTGAATTACTTCATTCCATTTGTAAATGGAGAATCCGTTTGCTTCTTTAGCTAATATCAATAACTTCCCATCGTTAGATAACCTGGAGGCTCTTTGTGCACTTGAAATTGTTTGTATTGTTTCATGAATACCTGTTGTAGGGTTGTATTTTTGGATTGCTCCGTCCACAAATCTAACGCTGTCATCGTCACAAAACAGTACGATGTTTGCTTTTTTAAATCCGTAGAAAGGGTCTACTCCAGTAGTGTCACTGCCATAATAAAGGTACTCACCTGATAACTCGTCTAAATAGTATGGTATTTGCCATCCGGAGCTGGCAAAGCTAACAATATGCTTATTACGTGGAGACCTTCTGACCATGATATTATCTGAGGCTACACCATCTGTAGTCACCTCTTTTATTTCGATAATACTGACCGACTGCTTCATCGCATAATCTGTTTTGATTACTCCATCAACCTTCACAGTAATATTACTAGGGTAACTATGTGCCAACTGAAACTCGGTTTTTGTACCATCACCTGTTCCAACCACCTCATTACTGATGGTTCCACCTATATGTGCCCCCATATCATACGATAGCGCATTTATAAGCACAGCCAAGTTCTTTGGGCCATTCCCTTCCGTAATACCGAATCTGACTGTATTGAACGTAACCTTCCTGTTTGCTGTGTCTGCTGTTCTTGAGCTTGATTTGCTGGCATGAATCATGCTCTTTCTTGAAACGTCCGAATTTCTGTAGTTTCCCAGGCCTATTGTATTACTAAAGCTCGAATGTGTTGTGAAATAGTTCACAAGGTTGTTTCTGTATGCACTGTTGGCAAATACCGTATCTCCATCAGTAAATGTGATATATACGGTTGCATAGATTACCAGCACATCGAGGGCGGTTTTTGTTAGTGTGAGTGGATTTCCTTCCGAATCCTTAATCATGGCATGGGTTACAAGATTCGTAGTTGTGCTTCCGTAAGCCACACCCACTTCTGTAAAGGTGCTTCCGACATACTCTTCCGGGTTCAGTGTGATTTTTCTTGTCCACTTGGAAGTCGGATAAGCCTTTATTATCTCTTCATCAACAGCCGCCTTGGTTCCAAGATGTGAGAATAGGCTTGTCCGTATAGGGTCAAGAGTTCCTGCGCCCGTTCCGAAATGAATGTTGACAAAGTAGGTGCTGAAGCTGCATATCCTTGTATATAGCTGGTTCAGGACAATGTTCTCGGCAAAGCCCTGCTGCTTCAGCTTTCCTGTTTTTGCATCCCTCACTTCTATATCAAACCTGTTGTGGAAGTTCACTCCTGTTTTAGCTTTCATGTTTTTATCCTCCTTATGGGTTAATATCATCAACATGTATGAACACAGCGGAACATGCTGGTGAAACAGTAACTGACTCCTCGGCATAGCGACGTTTGTAATCAATATCAATAAACGCCATCGTTGTCGATGCTTCTGCCATTATCGTTCCCTGCTCGGCATTCGGTTGTGGAAAGGGAACAAGGTCAGCCGGGGTAAATGGTTTTGTAAAACTCTCAACAAATCCACCTCTGCCTTGCAGGTTACCAGCCGTGTGGTCATAGCTGACTGTTAAATTACTAACAACATTGTTGAACCTTCCCTGTGGATGCAATTGTTAGCTCCAATCTAACTTGGCGGTAAATTCCATGACAACTGGCGGATCTGCTTCCGGACATATTGGCGGTAATCCAGATATCAAGGTTTTCGGAGGGGGAGTTTATCGCATTTCAGGCCCAGAGT
>JAEZBW010000302.1 GCA_023426765.1 Bacillota bacterium | reverse complement strand
TTGGTGTTTTATTGATCATCTTCGGAGGTAAATTCGTTTTTGAAGCAGTGAAATCGCTTATTATGAACGGTTAAACGATCAAATACGTAGCTTATGCTGAATAATACCGGAACAAAAGGGACAGGCCCATTGTCCCACACTGTTTAAGCTGAAACAATATGGAATTGAACGGAGAAAAGAACTATCTGGAGGAGATCTTATGAAAACATATCCTATCACCGAATCGCCCATTTCTATTTACGGGTTGAATACCATCGATACCAAAGCCAAAAATTTCTGGCGGTTGGATGATCAGATCATCAAGAAGATGCCTCAGTATTCTGAGTTGGGCAAACGTTCTGTCGGTGGGAGGGCACGGTTTATTACCAATTCAGCTAACATCACTGTCCGTATGGAGTTGAAAACCTTAGAGGTGGATCGCTGCATTTGCCTGCCGGGGTCGGCAGGAGCAGATGTATACTATGGAGCCGGTGAAGCATCCCGTTATGCGGGGTATATTGCACCGGTGGATTATGAGGCCTCGAGTAAGCTTGTGGAACAAAAGCTGACAAAAGCAGCCGGCTTTGAACTGGTTACGATCAATCTGCCGCGCAACGACAACCTGGCCTCGCTTGAGATCGGCATTGATGATGATGCCGACCTGCTTGCACCGGACGATTATCGCGTTAAGAACCCCATCATCTTTTATGGGTCTTCTATCACCGAGGGCGGATGTGCACCCAGACCGGGCACTGCATATACAAGCATTCTTTCCCGGTGGCTTGATGCAGACTACTTTAATTATGGCTTCTCAGGCGGAGCCAAAGGTGAAATCGAGTTTGCCGGATATATTGCAGCGCACAAAAATATTTCTCTTTTTATCTATGATTACGACCACAATGCTCCAAATGCGGAGCATTTGCAGAAAACCCACGAGCCCTTTTTCAGGATCATCCGTGAAGCGCACCGGGACTTGCCCATCATCATGATGTCACGTCCCGACTTTGACGGGAACCTGAAGGATAGTCTGCTGCGGCGTGAGATTATTTACAGGACCTTCATGAATGCCCGCTCGTCAGGAGATGATCATGTTTACTTCATTGACGGTGAGCAATTCTTTGGTCGGACAGGACGGGAGGAATGCACCATTGATGGATGCCACCCCAACGCCCTTGGTTTTATGCGCATGGCACAAACCATTTATCCGCTGGCAAAAAGCTTGCTGAAGTAAGGAAACAAGCGGACGGTTTTCTGTGCTCCCAGAGCGCAGAAAACCGTCCCTGTGTATCTGGCTGGAGAACTAAATTTTTTTCCCGGTTAACAGAAACACAGGATAATATCTAATACTGCCGTCGTTAAAGGTCTTCTTGTTTTGATAGCATATCTTCCACTTTATATCGGTGTAGCCCAGCTGCTGCAGCTTCCCGATCAGAACATCCCTGTGAAATCCATTATGCCCGTCAAAACCGGGGCCATGGAAGGAGCCATCCTCTTCATCCAAATCTGCGATACACAAAAACCCGGACGAATTCAGCATTTCCGATAGCTTTGCCAGAATTCCATCAATATCCGGTATATGATGTAAAGCCAGTAATGAGTATATTACATCAAATTTCTGATCCATTTTGTCCTTGAACAAGTCCACGCAAAGGGGGTGCATGTTTTCAATCCCGGTATGAAGTAATTTCTCCCTGACGATCGAAATCATCCCTTCGGACGAATCCATTAAAGTGATATGCCGGAGATACGGCTGCAGACAAAAGCTTAACAGACCGGTTCCGCATCCGAATTCCATTGCGGTTTGCTCCCCGGAGATGGGAATCGTTCTGAGGATTTCCTGAGAAATTACTTTGGCTCGCTCTATTCTTCTAGGCTCATTGTCCCAGGTCCGGGCAAGAATATTAAAGTCTTCCATACGTTCATCTCCTGTAATTATAAAGGAACTCTCGGCAACCAGTATATACCAACTCAATGGAAGGAGCAATATCTTACCGTAAGCTTAAAAATGCCCCCGAATGAGAGATTATTCTCTATTCTTTCATATTCTCAAACCCAGGAGGTAACAGATTCCGTATTGTTAACATAAAATAAGCTATATCAATTTGTAAGGTGGTATAAGCTATGCTTTCAAGTACGGATTTTGTGCGCCAGTCCTTAGAAACACATCTGTTTTTCGGAAGAATTATGAAGGAGCATTCATTTTTCCTTCAGATCGCATTTACACCCAGAGACGCCGGTTTTATTCAGAGGGCGGACGATTTTCGAATGCAGTTCGACGCACTTCTGGCTGAAGCGGTATCGCTTGCCAATGGTGTTGTAAGCCCGGATATGCTGAAATCGGAAGAAGCGGTCACACCGTACACGCTTCAGGCTGAAAGGGTATCCTCTTTCTATACGGGCGTGCGGATCCCGATGGAATTAACACAGGCCGAAACAGGCCTGATGGGGGGCAATCTCAGGCAAGTGAATCCCATGCTCGAACAAAGGGTATATTCCCTCAATCAAAGGGTAATAGACCTGACCGCAGCATTAATCCAGTTTAAGGCCTCCATTTTATCCAATGTTTTGTCCTGCAGAATGTTTACATTGAATTACCCATTGCTGATAGATCACATTATGAGGGAAGCAAGGCTTTATATGCGTACGATTCAAAGGCTTCAAACCCGGGAAGAGCTTAACGTGGAAAAGGAAGCTTTGGAACAGGAGGCTTTCTGGAACAGAATCATGGCCGAGCACGCCAAATTTATCCGCGGGTTGCTGGATCCTACCGAAGAGGAGCTGATTCAGGCGGCCGATAATTTTGGTAAAGAATTTGATCAGTTGACTGCGGAAGCAGTGAGAGCCATGGACAGGACAATTCCGGCAGCACAGGTAACACAGGACAGCCTGGAGGCAACAACGGAAATACGGAATTTCAAAGCTCAGGGAACGCAGGGTTTGATCCAATGCAAGATTCAATCAATCATTATTCCTTTATTGGGGGATCATACCCTGAGGGAGGCCAACCATTTCTTAAGGCTTCTGAACATGTTCGCCAGATAAGCCATGTGCCGCAAAAGCCTCAAACAATCCAGGGGATATGGTTCTTC
>JAEZBW010000273.1 GCA_023426765.1 Bacillota bacterium | reverse complement strand
CTCTGGCATAGGCCGTAATTAACCTGCCCAAAGGCCAGGTCCACACCGTTCCCTGATGGTAAGCGCCATCCCGGGCATATAGATCGCCCAGATAAATTCCCCGGTATTGCGGGTCATCCCTGTTTAGCGTGCGAAGCCCCAATGCGGTGTAAAGCAGCTGATGAACCGTATCCACAACGCTTTTCGCCTTTTCTCCCGAAAGAACGGGAAAGGACAGACTGACGGCAAGAATTTGATTGGGCCTGATCTTATCATCGGGGCCCTGTTCATTCACTACATCAAACAGGCAATTTGCCTTCTCATTCCAGAACACTTTAACAAATGACTTTTTCACTTTTTCAGCCAGTTTCTGGTATGCAGAGCCATCGCCGCCGCATTGGTCTGCAATTTCAGCCATAACCCGAAGGGCGTTATACCAAAGCGCGTTGATTTCAACCGCTTTGCCATGCCGTGGGGTCACCACCCAGGTGCCTACCTTTGCATCCATCCAGGTGAGCTGCGTGTCCTCATTTCCGGCTGCAATCAAAGAATCCTTCTGCATCCCGATCTGAAAAGCCGTACCCTTCATATACCCCTGAATAATCCGTTCCAATACGGGGAACAGATGCTCCTGAACGAAAGAAAGATCCTTTGTGTATTGCAGATAACTGTATACCGCTTCAAAATACCATAACGCGGCATCCACCGTGTTATAGGCCGGTTCGCCGTCACTGTCGGGGAAAACATTGGGGATCAGCCCGTCCTTTTCATATTTTGCAAAGGTCAGTAAAATATCTCTGGCATCTTCAAACCGGCGCGTTGACAGCGTCAAACCGGGCAATGCGATCATGGTATCCCGTCCCCAATCGGTAAACCAGGGGTAACCGGCTATGACGGTTTTTGAATCGGTGGACTTGCGGTACACGATGAACTTGTCGGCTGCCAGTATCAGCTGATCCAGGAATGGATCCGTTTCTGAAGCTTTTTCTGTGCGGCTTGTTTCCAACAAGTCTTTCTGCCTTGAAATCTCCCGGGCAATGATGGCTTCTCCATCGAGGGTGCTGATTTCCTCCCCGGCGCTGCAGACCATCGTGATAGTCTTTTCCTCCCCGGGCATCAGTTCAATTTCGTAATACCCCGGGATGAAGTGATCCTCGGTACCGTTCAGCCCTCTTTCATTTTCATAGGCATAATCCATGTTATAGAAATAACAGGCGTTCATCGGAACGGGTTTTCCACCGGTACAATCCAGATAAAACCTTCTGTTTTTGTCAAAGGGAGTGATTTCCATGGTGCTGCCGTTTAAAATTGTGCTGAAGGCCATATCCCGGTGGCTGGAAAGATAATGATAATTCCTGTAATTGATCAGCGGTGTAAGCCGGATGATCGCTTTTTTATCCGGTTGGTTTTTTACCTTGTATACAATCGCCACCTGGTTTTTTCCATAACACAGGCAAATCCGTTTTGTGATCGTCATCGTCCCGATGCGGTAATGAAATTCCGGAAGGGGCTCATGGTAAAAAGCTTCAAGGAAGTGTTCTCCATGACCCTGAAAATCCGGAGTTCTGAAGGTGTGCAGATAATACTCCCCAACACAGTTGTCAGTATCTCCGGGATTCTGCTCCGTCACCGGTTTCCGCCCGGATTTTTTCTTTGCCGGCTTTTCCGCCTGAAGTTCATGTGTCTTATCTGCGACATCGGCAGAAACAGGCTGTTGTTCCGCTGTATAGAGATAAACCGATTCACTGATTGCCGATAGGATCAGATATCGCTCTATGGGAGGCATGAAGGAAGCCACCAGCAGACCGTGGTAACGCCTTGCATTCATGCCGATGATGGTTCCGCTTGCGAAACCTCCGATGCCGTTGCTTAGAAGCCATTCCCGCTGAATGGCCTGATCCTGTGTTTTCCAGTATGATTTTCCAAAAAACATGTTCAACCTTCCCTGTCCTTTTTCCGGTAACTGCAAACTTCGGCAACCGCTTTCATCAGCTTAACCGGATCATGCCGCACATAGCCCTTGTTGATCTGCAGTAAATCCTTTTCCACGGTTTTGATCCCAAGCTTTTTAATTTTACCGGCATCTGTTTTCACCATGGAAGCACCGTCCTTCAAATACCGCTTGTAGATTTCATCGGGTACCTTTCCGGTGTTCACAATGCAATAATCGATAAACCCTTCGGCACCGGCATGCTGATAAATGGCCCGGATATGGTCGTAAACACTGTAGCCCTCGGTTTCTCCGGGCTGCGTCATCACATTCGCCACATAAATTTTTAAGGCCGGAGATTTCACAATCCGCTCCGCCACACCTTCCACCAGCAGGTTTGGAATAATGCTGGTATACAGGCTTCCGGGGCCGAGGATGATCACCGATGCCTGATCGATGGCCGAAAGAGCGCTCTCCAATGGTTTTACATTATCCTTGTCCAAAAATACCCTTTTTATACGCCCCGGGTGAAAGGTATGGTGTTCCCCTATGCGGGACTCCCCTTGAATGGTGAAGCCATCCTCCAGCTCGGCGATCAGGTTGATGTCCTCGGAGGTTACAGGCAGAACCGTTCCCGTCACAGCCAGCACCTCGCTCATATTGTGCACCGCGCTTTCAAAATCGCTGCTGATCCCGGTCATTGCGGCCAGAAACAGGTTTCCGAAGGACTGTCCCTTCAGTTCCCCTTCCTTGAAGCGGTATTGCAGCAGCTTTTCCATCTGCGGTTCGGTATCGGCCAAGGCGAGAATGCAGTTGCGGATATCCCCGGGTGGCAGCATGCCTAAATCCCTGCGCAGCATTCCCGATCCACCGCCGTCATCCGCCACGGTAATAATGGCGCTGATGTTGGCCGTATACTGCTTTAAACCCCGAAGCAGGGTTGAAATCCCCGTTCCGCCGCCGACCACCGCGATTTGCGGCCCTTCTCTCAATTGGGATCGCCGCAGGATGGTCATCCCAATGTCGCGCATGTTATTGGATACCGGCATATGACCGTTCTTTGTAAAATTGATCAGCGCCAAAATGATCTTCCGGAAGCATGTAAAGCACAAAACCAGCCCAATCCCGCTGATAACCAGTGCGATAGCGAATTGTACAGGTTGAATCTGCGAGTCATAGACAAAAAGAAGCATCCCGGCAAAAAGAAGCACAAAGCCGATAACGCCGCTTGTCAGCCATTTCCTGTACTTGTATGTAGCCGTCAGCCATTCAAAGGGTTTCATTTTTCATTCTCCTGTTATCTTTTTCAATATCCCTGTGTTCCAGCACAATACTGCTGTTCTTGGCTTTTAAAATATCAAACAGCTTGTTTGCAATCGTAACCGATCGATGCTTTCCGCCCGTACAGCCAATTCCGATCACCAGCTGGTTTTTCCCTTCCTTCACATAATTCGGAATCAGAAAATCCAGCATGTCCACCAGCTTGGTCAGAAAAACATGGCTTTCATGAAAGCTCATCACATAATCGCTCACCTCTTTGTCCATTCCGGTAAGCGGCTTCAGTTCCTCCACATAATAGGGATTGGGGATAAAACGCAGGTCAAACACCAGATCGCAGTCAATCGGAACCCCATATTTAAACCCGAAGGATGTGACGCTGATGATCAGCCCTGAAAAAGGCTTACCCTCCACAAAAAGGTTATGAATTTCCTGCTTCAGCTGTCTGGGGGATAAATTGGAGGTATCGACCACATAATTGGCCTTGTCCTTGACGGCCTGCAAAATGCGCCGTTCTTCGGCGATCCCGTCGGAGATGCGCCCTTCCGGAGACAGCGGGTGCATCCTGCGCGTTTCCTTGAACCTTTGCACCAGCACATTGTCACTGGCTTCCAGAAACAGAATCTTGTAGGAAATTCCATAGGACGCCAGTGATTCAAGCGCCGGAAACAGCTCCAGGAACATGGAACCGCCCCGGATATCCATGATCAGAGCGATTTTCTCCATTTTGTTCTGCCCCTGAAGGCACATCTCGGCAAATTTCGGGATCAGCGAAGGAGGCAGGTTATCCACACAGAAAAATCCAATATCTTCAAAGTATTTCACACACAGGCTCTTGCCCGCCCCGGACATTCCGGTAATAATTAGAAACTGCACGGTTTCATCCTCCCAGTACTTTTACTTCCTCCTCCAGGATCACCCCGGAGGTCTCGAAGACTTTATCCTTCACATATTGAATCAAAGCAATAACATCGGCAGCAGTGGCATCCCCGGCGTTGACGATGAACCCGCAATGCTTGTCGGACACCTGTGCCCCGCCAATGCGGAACCCGCGCAGCCCTGCTTCTTCAATCAACCTTCCGGCAAAATTATCCGGAGGCCGCTTAAAGACACTGCCTGCACTGGGAAGGTTTAAAGGCTGTTTCTCCCGTCGGCGGGCGTTCAGGGACTGCATTTTTTCCTTAATTCTTTCGGGTTCGCCTTTTTCAAGCTTCATCGTCGCTTCCAGCACCAAAAGCCTGTTCTTTTGAATGATGCTTTTGCGGTAGCCGAATTCATGCTGGCAGCCATTTATTTGAACGATTTCACTATTTTCATCCATACAGACAGACTTTATCACAACATCCTTCATTTCACCGTCGTATGCTCCGGCGTTCATCGCGACAGCACCGCCAATGGTACCAGGAATGCCCGATGCGAATTCAAGCCCGGTCAATCCGGCCTTCCATGCGGCATTTGATACTGCTGCCAGGCTTGCACCTGCCTGGGCGGTGATTTCATTTCCGTCTGTCGTGATGGCTGCAAAATTATCGGTCAGCTTGATGATCACACCTGAATACCCACTGTCTGAAACGATAACGTTCGTTCCGTTCCCAATGACTGCATGCGGAACATTGATCCGTTTCAATACCTGAACCACTTCCCGGATTTCACTGACGCTGTATGGGAGAACAAGCATGGCTACTTCCCCGCCCACACGCATGGATG
>JAEZBW010000162.1 GCA_023426765.1 Bacillota bacterium | reverse complement strand
GCGCAAGGCATGGAAGAACAAAAAGCAGGGCCAGAAGCGGATACAGCATGTACATCCTGTTATCAGACTTCCCCACCAGGTACAGGAATGGATAATACTGAAAAAGAGCCAATGGAATGACAAAGGTGAAAAACTTTAAAACGCCGCTTCCGTAAATGGAGAATGGATACTTGCCGAATTCACGCCCACCGTCGGTGAAAATATTCATGAACTCCAGGCCTTCGGTCGTAAAAAAGCAGAGCGAGGCATACACGACAAACAACGATGCAAATATGACCACCCCTGAAATGATCATTAAAATAATTGTTATAACCTTGTCTGGTGTCCACACGACATTCCCCGATGGAATGGCATACACAAAAACAATCACGGCCTGAATCACCTTTCCGATTCTGGACAGATCAATTTTGGCTGCCAGCACCTGAAAGATCGTATTTCTCGGCCGAACCATGACACGGTCAAATTCGCCGTTGCCCAAAATGGTTGAAAAAGTGTCAAATCCCCGTGCGAAGCTTTCGGCTAAGGCAAAGGCCATCAGTACGATGGCAAAGCAAAGCAGCACTTCGTTGTAGGTAAATCCCTCCACCCTGTTGAAACGCCCGAACATGAAGTAAATCCCCAGAAAGATGGTAAAGGACATGATAAACTGCCCCAGCATTGTCATGAAAAAAGACGTCTTATACTGCAGCTGACTGCGAAAATGGATGGAAAGGTATTTCAGATACAGCTTCATATCATTCACCTCGTGGTTATTGGCTGCATTTATTCACCAGCATCAGGTATAAAGAGTTTTAACCCGCTGCATAACATCGCGGAGATTTACCCTCCCTGTATAACAACCCTCTTTAAAGCTCTGTTCATCATCAGCCTGCCCCCCGCCACCATGACAATCAGCCAGAAAACCTGCAGTGCGATGCCGATAAGGATGTCCTTTCCGATGATGTTTCCGCTGTAAATACGCAACGGCATATTCTGCATCGAAGCAAAGGGAAGAAGCTCAAAAATGAATCGGATCCTATCCGGGAAGAAGGGGATCGGAACCACCCCTCCCGAAAGAAATTCCACCATCGTCACCGCAATAATCCGCACGCCCATGGGTGACAGGGTAAAAAAGGTTGTGATATACACCAGCATGCAGAAGGCAACCACCACCAGGAAACCCAATACCATGGATACCAAAAACCCTATAAACTCCGGAAATCCCGAAGGAAGAGTTAGGTTATAAGGCGAAGGCAAAAATACAGCAACCAGAAGGATGGGCATGCAGCGCAGAACGGCTTTTGACAGCCTGCCTGCAAGGTTTCGGACAAACCACATACGGTACAGGTTCATGGGCCTTACAAGCTCGTAAGCCACGTTTCCCGAGGTGATTGCCGAGAAGATGTCATTATCCAGAAACCAGGTCATGAACAATGCAAGAAAGGACTGCTGCAGCCATATATAGGACGACAGCTGTGAAAACTCCATCGGAAACGCACTGGGATTACCGGTATAAAACGCACGGAACATCAGAATTTCCATGAACCCCCAGGCAAACTGGGTGGCAATTCCGGCATAAGCCGCAGCCCGATATTGAAGCCCGTTGATAAAACGCATCCTGAAAAAGCTGATGTACTTTTTCATATGGAAAACTCCTTGTACAGGGAAACCACCATCTCCTCGGCGGAGGATCCGGAAACTGAAATATCCAGTACTTCCACCTGCTTTGATAGGAATGTGATCACTTCAGAAACCGATACGATTTCGGTATCGGCGGCAATCACGGCATGTCCGCTCATTTTTTCAACGAATTCCGCCCCTTCACACAGGGAAAAATCTTCTCCGGAGTAATCCACCGTCAGTTTGCGTATCGGAGAATTTCTCTTTTTCAGCTCCGCAATAGAGCCATCCAGCAAAATCCGGCCCTTCCCGATCAGGATGATGCGCTCTGCCAACGCTTCTATATCCTGCATGTCATGGGTTGTCAGCAAAACGGTGGTTTTTCTTTCCCGGTTGATCCTTTTGATAAAATCCCGCACGGCAATCTTTGAAACCGCATCCAGCCCAATCGTAGGTTCATCCAGAAATAATATCTTTGGCTGGTGCAGCAGCGACGCAGCGATTTCACAGCGCATCCTCTGCCCCAGACTAAGCTGTCTGGCAGGTGTTCTTAAGAGCATGTCCAGCTCAAGCATATCGGATAGCTCGCTGACATTCTTTTTGAAAACCTTTTCAGGTACCTTGTATATGTCCCTCAGCAGTTCGAAGGAATCGACCACCGGCACGTCCCACCACAGCTGGGAGCGCTGCCCGAAGACAACCCCAATTTCGCTGACATGATATATTCTTTCCTTCCACGGAACCCTGCCGTTGATCACACATTCGCCGCTATCCGGTGTGAGTATTCCGCTCATTATCTTAATCGTACTGCTTTTCCCGGCACCATTGGGTCCTATGTAACCAACCATTTCTCCGTCACCGATGGTAAAGGAGACATCGTTCAGCGCATGAATAACTTCATATTCCTTTTTGAACAGGGCTTTTACAGCTTCCTTCAGTCCGGCGTTTCTTCTGGAAACCCTGAAGGTTTTATGAATGCCTTTTAGTTCGATCATGAATTTCTCCCAGACGGAAGCATGAGAAACCTGGCAAGGGGAGAGCCTATTTCGCTCGCCCCCTCCCGCCTCCAGTTCCTTCTTCCTGTTTATCCGCAGACCAGCAGCTCTACCGGCGACTTATCCCAGTAGATCATTAATACACGGAAATCATCCCGTACAGTTCTGTCCGACTGTCGCGGCGGCGCTGTTACAACCACTTTGTAATCATGAATTCCCTTTTGCGCGAGAACGGTTTTTGCTTCCGACAGCAGCATTCCGGTTAAGTCCAATTCATTCATTTTCTTCTCCACGAGACCAAAAACCCTCCGGATCGGAAACGAGGGTGTGATCCGGCGGGTTATGATGTAAAGGAAGGCAGGGGATTTCTTCCCTGCCCTGTTCTCAGACTTGTATTGTTTTATCCTCGAAACACGGGGTTAAAGTGAACCCAGTGTTTCTGCAAAATTTTATGGTCTTTGTTATCGAATCATGAGGGCCGCTGTATAACAAAAGAACCGTCCCCATGTTTCGTCTAAACTTCCATGATTTCATTCACCTTTGCGGTTACAATCTTGTCGATATCTTCTATGTAACCGTCGGTGAGTTCCTGGATATCTTTTTCAGCATCCTTTAAATCGTCCTCGGTGATTTCACTGTTCTTCTTCATCTTTTTATAGGTTTCCATGGCGTCCCGGCGAATCTGGCGGATGGCCACCTTGGCGTTTTCCCCGTCCTTACGCACCTGCTTTGTCAGCTCGACGCGCCGTTCCTCGGTTAACGGCGGGAATATCAGGCGGATGATCTTTCCGTCATTGTTTGGATTCAACCCCATATTGGAAGCATGAATTGCCTTTTCGATGGCAGGCAGTAATTTGGCATCCCATGGCTGAATGACGATCTGCCTGGCCTCGGGAATGCTGATGTTCGCAACCTGATTGACCGGTGTCGGTGTTCCGTAATACTCAACCGTAAGCTTATCCAAAAGGTGCGGATTTGCACGCCCGGCACGGATGTTTGCCAGTTCTTCCTTCAAAACATGAATGGTTTTGTCCATTTTCTCGGTTACAATTGCGTATTCCTTGTCCATGATTATACCTCCTTTGCAATATAGGTACCAATATTATTGCCGGTGAGAACCCTGATGATATTCTCAGGTTCCTTTATGCTGAACACAATAACAGGAATGTTATTGTCCATGCAAAGCGTAGATGCAGTGGAATCCATGACGCCGAGCTGGCGGTTGATGACCTCCATAAAGGATATTTTATCAAATTTTACGGCATTGCTGTTCAGCTTCGGATCGGAATCATACACCGCATCCACATTCTTCGCCAAAAGAATGGCTTCGGCGTCGATTTCAGCAGCCCTCAGCGCTGCAGCCGTATCGGTGGTGAAATAAGGATTTCCGGTGCCGCAGGCAAAGATCACAACCCTTTTCTTTTCAAGGTGCCTGACGGCCCGTCCACGGATATAAGGCTCTGCAATCCTTCTCATATCGATTGCGGTTTGTACCCTCGTAGGAACCCCTCTGGATTCGAGAGCATCTGCAAGGGCCAGAGCGTTGATGACCGTAGCCATCATGCCCATATGGTCGGCTGTTGTTCTGTCCATCCCCTTGCCCGAACGGCCCCGCCAGAAGTTACCCCCTCCGACGACCACCGCAATCTCTACACCCATGTCCATGGCTTCCTTCAAGGATGAGCATATGGCACCGAGCATGGCCTGATCAATACCGAACCCGTTATCTGCGGCAAGGGCTTCTCCGCTGACCTTCAACAGTATACGCTTATATTTCAGCTCCATATAAACCTCCGGGTTTGTTCTATTTATTATCGAATGGAAGAAACGAACAGATTATCAAAAAGGGTATATTAATTTTTGATTAATATACCCTTTTTATTCATCTCATTAAAGATTGGCCTGCTTCATGACCTCTTCTGCAAAGTTGTCTTCCTTCTTCGTAAGGCCTTCGCCCATTTCGTAGCGAACAAAGCGGCGGATACTGATCTTTTCACCGATCATGGCGATTTTTTCATTCACGATGTCTTGAACGGTCTTATCGGTATCCTTGATAAAAGGTTGTTCCAGCAGGCAAATTTGCTTGTAGAACTTGTCGATACGGCCAATGACCATTTTTTCAGCAATCGCTGCGGGTTTGCCTTCGTTCATGGCCTGAACCTTCAGGATTTCCTTTTCCTTTTCAACGACCTCTGCAGGAACGTCCTCTCTTTGTACATACAGGGGATTGCTTGCAGCGATCTGCATTGCCACATCTTTTACAAAAGCGCGGAAATCCGCATTTTTTGCCGCGAAATCGGTTTCAATATTTACCTCGACCAGTACGCCGATTCTTCCTCCGCCGTGGATATAAGAATCAACAACACCTTCGGCCGCTATTCTTCCAGACTTCTTTGCAGCGGATGCCAGGCCTTTTTCCCTGAGAAACTCAACGGCCTTTTGCATATCTCCGTTTGTTTCGGCCAGGGCTTTCTTGCAGTCCATCATCCCGCAACCGGTCATCTCACGGAGTTCCTTCACCATGCCAGCAGAAATTTCCATTGAATGATCCTCCTATTCAACTTTCAATTATTCATCTTCTCCAACTATCTCTTCATCAGCTGTTACAT
>JAEZBW010000087.1 GCA_023426765.1 Bacillota bacterium | reverse complement strand
CGGTTGATTCATTCAAGGGTAGCCTTTCGTCGATAAAAGCGGGAAACGCTGTTCGGGAGGGTATCCTAAGGGCTTGTGAAGCCGATACAATAATTTTTCCGCTGGCCGATGGCGGCGAGGGAACCGTTGAGGCTCTTGTTACGGGTATGCATGGTGTTTATCAGGATGTCAAAGTAACAGGACCGCTGGGTGATCCCGTAATATGCCGGTATGGTGTGCTGGAAGAAAGAAAAACCGCTATCATAGAGATGTCTGGTGCTGCAGGACTGACGCTGGTACCCGTTCATCTGCGAAATCCTATGAAAACCACCACCTTCGGTGTCGGTGAAGTGATTCGCGATGCCATTGGGAGGGGATGCCGGAATTTCATCATCGGGATAGGCGGAAGTGCGACCAATGATGGCGGAGCGGGAATGCTTCAGGCCCTGGGTTTTGACCTTCTGACCGCGAACAATACCCCGATAGCCTTTGGTGCAGAAGGACTGAAAGGTTTGAAGCTAATTTCGGCAGAACACGCCATGAAGGAACTGACCGAATGCACCTTTCGGATTGCCTGTGATGTGAACAACCCGTTGTGTGGGCCGCGTGGCGCGAGCTTCGTCTATGGGCCGCAAAAAGGCGCTGATTCGCAGATGGTTGTTGAGTTGGATGAAATATTAAGAAATTATGCAGTTACTGCCGGCAGTACCTTTGGCAGGGATTTTAGCGAGGTTCCGGGAACCGGCGCTGCAGGAGGAATGGGGTTCGCTTTCCTGTCCTTTTTGAATGCGAAGCTGGAACCGGGAATCGAGATCATCCTGAAAGAAATCGGCCTGGAAAAGGAAGTTCAAAATGCCGATTATGTCATCACCGGTGAGGGCCGGCTGGACTTTCAGACCGCAATGGGAAAAGCTCCTATCGGAGTAGCCAGGTTGGCTAAAAAATACGGGAAAAAAGTTATTGCTTTTGCAGGCGCTGTCACTGAAGAGGCAAGAGAGTGCAACGTCCGGGGCATTGATGCTTATTTTTCCATCACGAACAGGGTGATGACGCTGGAAGAAGCCATGAACCCGGAAAATGCAGCGAAGAACATGACATCCACTGTAGAGCAGGTATTCCGCCTGATCACCATCACTGTTACTATTTAGAGGTTGGCTCAGATAACCTCCCGTGGGGCCTGTCATGCGGATCGAGGTTCGTGGAGCGTTCCAGCGCTTGGATCATCCTTCCTGAGGGAGTGTTCCGGTGCAGGGGTTATCCTTCATGGGGGTGCATTCCGGTGCGGGGTTATTCTTCCTGAGGGAGCGTTCCGGGTGCTGAGGTTATCCTTCTTGGGGGAGCGTTCCGGTGGGTACGCTCCTTTGGTACGCTCCTCTGGTACACTCTTCTGGTACGCACTATGTTTGGATGATTTGGTGAAAAAACTTCAAAAAGTACTTGCAACACTTCTGTCATTGCGATACACTATTCTTAGATGTAATACATCTTACATATTCTTGGAGGGAAAGATGGCGATCACAGCTATCCGACAAAAGCGAATCAGCGATGAAGTGTTCGAGCAGATGAAGGAACATATCCTTTCCGGCGAATGGGGTACGGGAAAAAAGATCCCCGGTGAACTGGAGCTTGCCGAGCTGTTCAGCGTCAGCAGGGTTTCAGTCCGGGAGGCCATTCACAGGCTTGTCGGAATGGGTGTACTGACCATTCGCAGAGGGGATGGTACCTATGTTTCCGAGGTTTTGCCCGAAAACTATCTGAATGCGTTGCTGCCCGTTTTATTGATAGAAGGCGCCAGCATTAACGAGATGCTGGAATTCCGTGCAATGATCGAGGCAGAAAGCGCCAGGCTTGCTTCCAGAAGAGCAAACAGTGAGGATCTTGGAAGAATGTCCGAGGTGCTTGCAGTGATGGAAAAAAACAAGGGGAATGTCTCTGATTTTGCAGCAGCAGACCTGAACTTTCACACAGCTATTGCAATGGCCGCACACAACAGTGTGATCATCAAGGTAAACGCCATCATCCATGATATGCTGAAAAAGACAATGGAAGAGATTGTCGGCATTACAGGGTATGAAGACGGATTGTTTTACCATAGAAAGATTCTTGAAGCCATACGAAACAGAGATGAAGAAGGCGCAGTTTCCCTGATGCGAGAGCATATCAGCGTGACGGTCAATAAGGTGAATGACCTGAAAGCCGGCAAACCAGGAGAAACTGTGAACCAAAGTGAATGAAAGTGAAGCTGGTATTCTAAGCGCAATGAAGAATCCTGGAATAAGATACGGAGCATAGCGAGAGATGCCAGGGATTTACTCAGAATACAAGGGGTTTACTCAGGATGACAGGAGTTTCAGTCAGATTGACGGGAACTTCCCTCAGGATAAAAATACGTGTTTTTCAGCTTTAACAGAGAACCATATTTTTTACCTTAAGATGTATTACATCATACAACAAAATGAAGAAAGGGTGATTCAATGAGCGCTTCAATTCAGGAATTATCAAGGAAGGCGAATGATATCCGGCTGACCGTCGTGAAAATGGTGGGGCCGGGAAAACCAGGTCATTTTGGAGGCTCATGCTCCATCGCCGACATTGTTGCGGCTTTATATTTTCATAAGATGAAGCATGATCCGAAAAGGCCGAAATGGCCTGAAAGAGACAGGCTAATCTTCAGCAAGGGGCATTCAGCGGTTGCTCAGTATGCGGCTTTGGCATTATGCGGTTATTTTCCCATGGAAGAGCTGTGGAATTTAAAAAATCTGGGTGCGATGCTGCAAGGCCACCCGGATCTGATCAAAACCCCGGGAATTGAAGCCAATACAGGCTCTCTCGGGCAAGGCCTTTCGATTTCCTGCGGAATGGCGGCCGGTCTTCGAATTGATAAGAGCACAAGCCGGGTCTATTGCATTGTTGGGGACGGTGAACTGGCAGAAGGGCAAATCTGGGAAGCAGCAATGGCAGCGTCTTATTACAAGCTGGATAACCTTACCGCAATTTTGGATTACAACCGGATACAAGCTACCGGACCTGTTGCAGAACGATTCAATACCAATCCGGTTAAGGAAAAATGGGAAGCCTTCGGGTGGAATGTCATCGAAATTAATGGCCATGACATGAATGAAATCCTTCAGGGGCTGGACAGTGCTGAAACGATGAAAGGAAAACCAACCATCCTTATTGCTCACACGGTGAAGGGCAAGGGAATCCCCTTTGCGGAAAACACTGCCGCCTACCACAACGGCATCATGACACCGGAACAATATGAAACGGCCTGCAAAATTCTTTCAGAACAGGAGGTAATGTAAATATGGCTATGCAAAATCAAAGAACAGTCTATGGAAAAACCCTGGTAGAGCTTGGTCATGAGAACGACAGGATTGTAGTTCTTGAAGCCGATCTGGGGAAGAGCACGATGACCTTCATGTTCGAAAAAGAATTTCCCGAAAGGTTTTTTGAGTTGGGGATTGCCGAGGCCAATATGGTTTCCTTTGCTGCGGGGCTATCCCTGACGGATAAGATCGCGTTTGCGAACTCTTTTGCCGTATTTGCATCCGGGCGGCCTTATGATCAGATTCGGCAGGGGGTTGCCATCGGAAAGCTGAATGTAAAACTCATCGGTTCCAGCGCAGGGCTGTCAGATTTTGGTGACGGCGCAACGCATCAGGCTGTTGAAGATATTGCCATTATGAGGGCCATACCGAATATGACGGTGATTGCACCCTGTGACGGCATTGAGACGAAAAAAGCAATCCGGGCGATTACTGAATATCATGGCCC
>JAEZBW010000698.1 GCA_023426765.1 Bacillota bacterium | reverse complement strand
GGATACCGCTGATATATTTCATCGCGAACCTCCGGGTTGAAAGGATAGTTTTGCGGGGATAGAGAGGAACCCTGTAAGAAGACCCGTAAGGATCCAGGGCATCCTCAAAACCATTATCAAGGTTTAGTATCAGGTAATAAGTTTCAACACCCTAAAGCATATCACAGGTATAAATTACATGTCAAATTATTCCGTCACTTCTTTCTGTACAGAACCACTTGTTATGATATACTGTTGTTAAAACGACAAGGGATGATGAGATGACGACGATACGAAGTGTGATGGATTTTGTGATGCAAGCTGCGGTTCTGCCTGAAAATACAGTGGACAGGCTCCAATTCGGCAATCCGGAGGATGAAGTGAAAGGGATCGCCGTATCCTTCCTCGCCAACCAGACCGTCATTGAAGAAGCCGCACGGTTGGGTGCGAATCTGCTGATTTCACACGAAGGCCTCTTTTACCGGCACCGGGATATGGAGGAAGAACAGAACCCCGACCCTGTATTCCAAAAGAAGGTTCAAACCATCACAGAAAACGGCATTGCAGTCTTTCGCGTTCACGACTCCAATCACCGCTGCAATCCTGACGGTATTATGCGGGGGCTGTTGCGTTCCTTAAACTGGACAGCTTTTGAAATTGTCTGTCATCCCCACTATTCCATTCTGGAAATGCCCGCATTAACACTCGGACAGATCCTGCAGCATATCAAAAGCAGCCTCGCGATGAATTATCTGCGCTTCATGGGCAATACCGATATGCCCTGCAGGCGGATCGGCCTGCTGGTAGGATACCGCGGGTCGGGCGAAGCGGCAATTCCGCTGTTTCACAATGAACACCTGGATCTGATCATCTATGGGGAAGGTCCGGAATGGGAAACACCGGAATATGTCCGGGATTCACTGCAGCAAGGTTTACAGCGGGGGCTTGCCGTGCTGGGCCACGCTGAAAGCGAAACACCGGGCATGAAATATCTCGCCGGACTCCTGCAGGAACAGTTTACAGGCATACCCATTCACTTTCTCCTGCAGGAACCTGTTTTTAAAGTCGTATGAGTCATTTGATTTTGCTGAGCTTCAATTTGAATCAACATAAATTGGTCTTAACACCTGGTATTTCGTGCAGGGAGGTGCAGATAAATGAAACGGGTACTTATTATTGATGATGCAATGTTTATGCGGAAATCGTTAGGGTTAATGCTGGAAAAGAATGGTTTTGAAGTGGTTGGTGAGGCCGAGAACGGCGAAGTCGGCGTGAAAAAGTACATGGAACTAAAGCCTGATTTGGTCACACTGGACATTACAATGCCGGTCATGGACGGTATTTCCGCTCTGAGGGAATTGAAAAAAGCAGACAGTGATGTAAAAGTGATTATGGTTTCGGCCATGGGGCAGGAAGCATATGTACGGGAAGCTTTCATGCATGGCGCAAAAACCTTCATTGTGAAACCTTTTAAAGAAGATCAGGTCATCAAAGCGATCTATTCGGTATTGGCTCTCTGAGATTCAGATCAGGGTATGGGCTAATGCCGCACCGGGATAAACTGCATATCAAAATATTTCAGCCGATCATATGGAGAATGTTCATATTGTCACTCCCTCTTTTTTCGCTTTTTCTCCATATAAATTATCCTATGTCTGACAATTCAGGAATTTGGGAAAAATATCAGCATTTTTCAGTAACTTTTTTGTTTAGTTAACTTTTGTGGTGGTAATAAACAAGCGTGTTCCATGATTGTAATGATAACCGTTTTATTTTATTCACAATTTTGGAAACACAGCTGTCACAAATTGGAGCTGAGATATGCCTGCCTTCTTCATGTCTATTCTTTGGCTTGATACAAACGGATCTTTCCAGAAGAAAAAATGAATTGACTTGCAGACTTTTAGGGCAAGAGCTCAAAGATGAGCAGTATATGGAGCATTATGTGGAACATTGATGCTTTATTTGTTATGTTGCGTTAAAACTGCGCATAAATTATTGAACAATGAAGTTCAGAATATATGATTGTCCGGACGTAAAAATGCGAGGTGCAGGCATGCCGAATTTGTCTCATGAACCGCTGTTGGAAATGTTTATTTTTGAAACCAAACAGCTATTGGAGCAATTGGAGCAAATCACTCTTGACAGTGAAAAATTCAAAACATATACCGAACAGGATATCAATGAAATCTTCAGGGTGATGCATACCATAAAAGGCTCTTCCGCGATGATGCTGTACGACAGTATTTCCACACTTGCGCATTCCATGGAAGACCTGTTTTTTTTCATCCGGGAAAACAAACCGGCATCCATCCAGTTTTCAGACCTTACAGACCTGATCCTGAAGGGCGCCGACTTCATACAAACCGAACTGGCTAAAATTGAAGCCTTTCAGGTTCCGAACGCCGATCCGAACCCGATCATCAGCGAAATAGGCGAGTTCCTGAAGGAATTGAAGAAATTGAATTCCATTTCTGAAAGTGTTCATGAAGAAATGAACCAACCTCCCTCTGAACCCCAAAAGTATTATATTTTGTCCCAAGACCAGGAAATCAGCCTATCTCATAAGTCTTATACAGCGCTGATTTACTTTGACGAAGGCTGCCAGATGGAAAATATCCGCGCCTTTTCGGTCATTCATAATCTGAAAGGGCTTGTTTCTGAACTTCATTATACTCCGGAAGACATTATGGATAATGAAACCGAAGCGGTCATCAGAACTGATGGGTTTAGAATCCTGTTTAAAACAGACCATTCCATTGAAACAATCCGGGAGAACCTCACGCAGACGGTCTTTCTGAAATCACTCACACTGGAAGAATTCGATGGTGAAGCAGAGATGAGCGGCTGTTCCAGGCAGAATGGCATTGTTTTGCAGGAACCCGCTGACAGTTCGCGTGAGACCCCCCAAAAAGGACAGATGGACAATCCGTCGAAAGCAATCCATCAAAGCATGATCAGTGTAAATATCAACAAGCTGGACAAGCTGATGGATCTCGTGGGAGAACTGGTGACTTCGGAATCCATGGTTACTCAGAATACCGATTTGAAGGGGCTTGTCCTCCAGAATTTTGAAAAAGCCGCCAGACATTTGAAAAAGATCACCAGCGAACTGCAGGATACGGTCATGTCTATCAGAATGGTTCCATTATCCGCAACCTTTCAGAAAATGAACCGGATTGTCCGTGACATGGGCAGAAAGCTTGGGAAAAATGTTCAGCTTGAGATCATCGGCGAACAGACCGAAGTGGATAAAAATATCATTGAACACATTTCCGATCCGTTAATCCATATGATTCGCAACGCCCTGGATCATGGTATCGAACCCGGAGAAATCCGGCTTTCCAAAGGGAAAAGCGATATCGGGAAAATAACGCTGGAAGCAAAAAATGCGGGTGGGGACGTTCTCATCATCGTAAAGGATGACGGAAGGGGCCTTGACCGTGAAAAAATCCTAAAAAAAGCGAGAGAGAACAACCTTGTCAACCGGCCGGAAAGCGAGCTGTCCGCCCGTGAAATCTACTCATTCATCTTCCTCCCGGGGTTTTCAACCAGGGAGAAGGTATCAGAATTTTCAGGCCGCGGCGTCGGGATGGATGTTGTGACGAAAAACATTGGGAAAATAAATGGTTCAGTCACCATAGACAGCATTCCCGATGAGGGAACCACCGTAACCATAAAAATTCCGCTGACGCTGGCAATAATTGGCGGAATGAACATTCGGGTGGGGAACTCGATCTATACCATTCCGACAATATCCATCCGCGAATCCTTCCGGCCCAAAGAAAACGATGTCTTCGAAGATACTGAAGGCAACGAGATGATTATGATCCGCGGGCAGTGCTACCGCATTATCAGGCTTCATCGGCTGTTCAGGATACATACGGAGGTAACCCGCATATCTGAAGGAATCCTCGTGATGGTGGAAAATGACGGCACAAATGTTTGTATTTTTGCGGATGCCCTGTTGGGTGAACAGCAGGTGGTAGTAAAGGGCCTTCCCGGATACATCAAAAAGGTTAAAGGTCTGGCCGGGTGCACTTTATTAGGGAACGGCAATATAAGCCTGATACTGGATGTAGCTCAGCTGGCGGGCTTTGAATAACGGAATCATTCATGCAACCAACCGAAAGGAGATGAAAATATGACGGAAAGGGAAGATATGACGATTTTAGAGGAAGATTCTCAGGAAGGAAGATATCTGACCTTCTCGCTGGGGAAGGAAAGCTATGGGATAGAGATCCGATATGTTACTGAAATCATCGGGATCCAACCCATCACTGAAGTACCCGAGCTGCCGGATTATGTGAAGGGGATCATTAACCTGCGCGGGAAAATAATCCCCGTATTGGACGTCAGGCTCCGCTTTAAAAAGGAACCAAAAGACTATAACGACAGAACCTGCGTGATTGTCGTAGACATCAGGGATGTGTCCATTGGTCTTGTGGTGGACTGCGTCTCGGAAGTACTGGCAATTCCTGAACAGGATATTGTGGAACCGCCAAAGATGAACAAAGGATACCAAAACAGGTACATAAAGAACATTGGAAAAGTTGGCAGCGAAGTGAAGCTGCTGCTGGACTGTGACAAGCTCCTCACCGAAGGTGAAGAGCAGTCCCTGTATGAACAGCTGTAAGAGGTTCGCCATACGCAAACTGCAAAAAGAACGTAATGTGGATAATTTTTATGGGAGGAGTATTAAATCATGAAAACCATAACAGCCGAATTGATCGTGAAAGTTTGTATCATAACCTTTGTTGTATGCCTTTTGCTGGGAATTGTTAATTCATCCCTGTTGAATAAAAATGCTCTCGAGGGAATGGATACCAGTGTGCATGCATCGGTGGAGGCGTATTCGGACGCTATTGAGAATGCCATCGAAATATTTAAAGCCCGGATAGAAACCATCGCAAAAGAAGCGGACATCACTCCGGAAATGACTGTCGAAGAAATAAGAGCGATCTGTGCGGAATACGAACTGAAGTATAACTTTTTACAGATTTCCTTCGCCGACGCAAGCGGCCTGGCCTATGACGGCGTGGATCTGTCACAGCGGGATTACATGAAGGCCGCCTTATCCGGAACAACTTACATATCCAGTCCTCTTGTCTCTAAAAGGCCTGCTGCAAATAATGCTGTGGTTTTGTATGTTGCGGCAAGAATAAGCAATGACAAAGGTTATGAAGGTGTTGCATTTGCCGAGTTAAGCAACGATCTGTTCAGCCAGATGATCAAGGATGTTAAAATTGGTGAAAAAGGGTATGGCTTCATGGTTGACAAATCCGGCACCATTATTGCCCACAAAGATAACGCCCTGGTGGGATCCTTTACCAACTATATCACTCTTGAAGAAAATGATGCAGCTTATAAAGGTATGGGCAGCTTTATATCAGAGGTGATCAGCAAGAAAACCGGAAAGCAATCCATTTATTTTGAAGGCTCCGACAAATATATTGCATATACGCCTGTATCCGGTCCGGAGGGATGGGTATTGGCCATGGCTGCGGATAAAAATGAAATGCTGGCAACCTTCAGGAGAGGGCTGTTTATATCCATAGCAGCATCATTGTTCTTGACGATTATTTCAGCTGTTGTTGCGGTGTTTATCGCCCGCTCTATCGGAAGCCCGATCAAAAGGATCGCCGATATTGCCAATCAGGTGGCAACCGGTGATTTGGATGTTGTTTTGGATGTGAAGGCAAAGAATGAAATCGGACAGCTGGCCGGAGCATTCACCAACCTGATAGCCAGTACGAGAGAACAGGCACTGGCGATTGAAAGGGTAGCCGATACCGATTTAACGGTAGAAGTTCCCATCCGTTCGGAAAAAGATTTGATTGGAAAGAAATTGACCAAGCTCGTGAATGATCTGAATGATGTCATGTATAAAATTTCTTCGGCTTCCGAGCAGGTAGCCTCCGGATCAAAACAGGTGTCCGACTCAAGTATGGCCCTCTCCCAGGGAGCTACCGAACAGGCCAGTTCCATTGAAGAATTGACGGCTTCCCTTGAAGAGATTTCAGCTCAGACCAAATTAAACGCACAAAACGCAAACAATGCAAACAAGCTGGCTGAAAATGCGAAAACAAATGCCATTCAGGGTGATAGCCAGATGCAGGAAATGATGAAAGCGATGGAAGAGATCAATGAGTCATCGGCAAACATTTCAAAAATCATTAAGGTGATTGATGATATCGCATTCCAAACCAACATCCTGGCACTGAATGCGGCTGTGGAAGCGGCCAGGGCCGGACAGCACGGCAAGGGTTTCGCCGTTGTTGCGGAGGAAGTGAGAAACCTTGCGGCCAGGTCAGCCAACGCTGCTAAGGAAACCACCGATATGATTGAAGGCTCCATCAAGAAGTCCGATAATGGGACAAGAATAACCCGGGAAACAGCGGAAGCTTTGAAGAAAATCGTTTCCGACATCGACAAGGTTGCGGAGCTTGTGAACAGTATTGCCATTGCATCAAATGAGCAGGCTTTAGGAATTGAGCAAATCAATCAGGGCATCATGCAGGTATCTCAGGTTGTGCAGACAAACTCGGCTACTTCAGAAGAAGGCGCTGCGGCAAGCGAGGAGCTTTCCAGCCAGGCCGCTATCCTTCAGGACATGGTCAGTCAGTTTAAACTGAAGCAAAACAGCAAAACCTTCAGCAGGATGGAAGAATTAAGCCCGGAAATCCTTCAGTTGCTTGAGAATATGTCCGAAAGAAAAAGAGCAGGCAGCAGTTTAAAAGAAGCAGCGCCTGTAAAGTCAAGGATAGCGCTGACCGACAGTGAATTTGGAAAATACTAAAACAGAAGGCGGAGCGTGCCCCAGCCAGGCCGCTCCGCATTTAACCCATTTGGGCGCTGTGTTTCATTTTGAAAGCCCAGTTGGATAGACCGGTGAGAGTCATAGGAGTAAGCGGCATTACATTGAATGTACTGTCCTGCTCATTTTTCTATAGATGGAGTTGCAGGTTTTCATATGGTTTCAATAACAGATAACGAACTGAAAAAATTAACCGATTACATCCGGGCGAATTATGGAATAAGCATGAAAGAAGAGAAGCGGGTTCTGATCACCGGAAGGCTGTACAAGGCCTTGGAAGAGAAGAAATTTAAAAGCTTTTCGGAATATTATGATTATATCCTCTCGGACAAAACCGGTGAAGCGGTAGGAACGCTTACGAACAATATTACGACAAATCATACTTTTTTTATGCGGGAAGTGAATCATTTTCACTACTTCAGGGATAAAGTTCTTCCCGCTCTCAGGGTAAAGGAAAAGGACTTCCGCATCTGGAGCGCCGGCTGTTCGACCGGAGAAGAACCCTATACGCTGGCGATGATCCTTGATGAATTCTTTGGAAGAGAAAAACCGTTATGGGATACAAAAGTGCTGGCTACCGATCTTTCAGGAAAGGTGCTGGAGAAAGCAGCAAGCGGTATATATCTGAATGAGGAGATAGCATCATTGCCTCCGCAATGGAAGCTGAACTATTTTAACAGCATGGACAGTCAAAAATCCGTCATGATTGATAAAATCAAAAATGAAGTCATCTTTCGAAGGCTTAACCTGATGGAAAAGAGCTTCCCCTTCCGGAAAAAGTTCCATGTGATATTCTGCAGGAATGTCATGATATACTTTGATGCGCAAACCAAAATGGAGCTTGTGCAAAAATTTTATGACCATATGGAACCCGGAGGTTTATTGTTTATCGGGCATTCAGAAACACTGAACAGGGATGAGACCAATTTCAGCTATGTGATGCCTGCGGTATACAGGAAGGAAAAGTAAACAGCGCAAGCGCTCTTTGAAAGTACATCATAAAAGAGGTGATGATGTGTATCCGGGCAGAAAGATAAGAGTACTGGTAGTGGATGACAGCATGGTATCCAGGGAAGTTTTAACAAGGGGATTAACATCTGATCCGGGCGTGGAGGTTGTTGCGACTGCAAAAGATGCTTTTGAGGCCAGAGACAAAATTATTCAATATCAGCCTGATGTCATGACTTGTGATGTAGAAATGCCCAAAATGAATGGGATTGAGTTTGTCCGAAAGCTCATACCGCAGTATCCTTTGCCGGTGATCATGGTCAGCACGCTGAGCGGTGCCGTCTTTGATGCGTTGAAGGCCGGAGCCGTGGATTTTGTTGTAAAGCCCGACATGAGATCGGTTGGGAGCGTTGAAAATTTTGTTGATGATATGATCCAGAAGGTTAAAATTGCTGCTGCCGCAAAGGTATTGCCGCTGGAAGCAGAGTTTCCGCAAATAACAGGCAAGAATGCCGCCAACCCGGTCACTGGAGGAATCATTGCGATTGGCGCTTCAACCGGGGGAACCGAAGCCATCTATAGTATCTTAAGGTGTCTTCCAGAGAATATACCCGGGATTGTCATCGTTCAGCATATCCCTCCCAGATTTTCCCGTATGTTTGCCGAACGGATGAATTCTT
>JAEZBW010000670.1 GCA_023426765.1 Bacillota bacterium | reverse complement strand
GCCCAACAGCGCCGGCAGCCCGGTGAACGCGCTTACCCGCCCAGAAATTTGGTAGCTTCCGTTCGTGGCTTCGAGAATCACCGGATAATCACCGGGCGCAGACTTTGCCAGCACGTTTTCGCGCATCCATTCAATCGCCGCCCAATCATCTGGGATTGTGACGTTCCAGGGGCTCGGGTAGAGGCCTGAAACTGTACCGGCGGCGTCCAGGCTGGGCGTATTCCTGAACCCTTCTGTGCGGGCGCGAATGCCCATCATAGGGTAGACCAGCCCGGCGACGGTAAGCAGCGCCAGCCCGCTTGCGAAAATGGCCGACCCGGTGAGGCGCAGGGAGCGCAAAACCCACCATGCGCCAAACGCGGCGGCCAGGGCCATCAGCACCCATGCCTGATAGTAGAACTTGAAGATGGTGTTCATGCGCACTGCGAATACGTCGCGCAGGTAAACAAACTCCACGCTCAGTGTTAGGGCGATGCCCGTGAAAGCCATCAAAAGCGCCAGCAGCACGGATGGGGGCAGGGCAGGATAGTCTGGTTCGCCTTCTTCACGGGTATGGGCATGAAAAGCGGCAGTGACAGCCATTGCCAGCATACCAGTGAGCAGCAAGAACAGCCAGGGATTCCCTAGCCGCCACAGCAGCGATTTGCTCACAATGCTCTGGACGGGTTCATTACCCAGGAAATTCAGCAGGTCGGGGTTGGCATTCTCGCCGCTGATCATCAGGTACGCGCTGGCGGCGAGCATCAGCAGCAGGTACAGCCCGAGCAGCCCCCCGGCGATCCACAGCCAGGTGCGCGCGGCGCGCTCCCAGGGGAACCGGTCCCCGGCAGACTGCCGTGCTGTAACGGCCAGGAAAACGACCAATACGAAGATAAACGGGCCAAACATCACCAGGTACTGCGCAAGCCGCGTAGGCGGGAAAATGTAGGGAAGAATGCCGCCCGCCTGAGAGGAAAAGCTGAGGAAGAAAAAGATGTACAGCAGTATAGAAGCTACGCTCAAGGCCAGGGCCGTGAACATTCCGCGTTTGAGCAGTGCGTAAACCGGCTCACCCGCGCGCCACCGGCCCATGATATCCGCTAGCACGAACAGCCCAAAGTAGATCGGAAAATCCCAGGTGTTGAGGAAGGCCAGCCCGCCCAGCACCAGCGCGGCGAACAGGTACAAACCGTATTCTTCCCGCCGGAGCCATAACCAGGCCGCAGCCCGCTGAACACCCGTTAGCCCTTCTGGTATCTGCCGCGCGGAGCGGGCAGAAGCCCGAAGGATCAAGTTGAATGCCAGCCCCACCGCCAGCAGCACAAAGGGCAGTGCCATCTTGTGCGGGTGGTTATCGCCCAGCAGGAAGCTGAAGAAGGGGAATTCGTCGATCGGACTGTTTGATATGGGCTGGCCGTTCAAATTGATATCTTGTAAAACGCGTGAGGCGCGCCACCACCACCAGCTGTCTCCGGGATACGGCGCGCCGTTCTGTGCCGCACCTTGCAGGTCGGGAATAGCGATCCACGACCAGAAGGCCTCGGGCAGCAGTTCCGCGCTGTAGAGAGCCTCCAGCAGACCCTCCAGGTTGCCCAGCCCAACAACGAACAGCGCGCCCAACAGGCCAAAGCCGATCACCGATCGCTTTGCGCTGGCGGAAGCGGCAACCATGTTTGAGACCACGCCGTAAGCGGTTAGCGCGGTGAGGGCAAACGTCAGGGCATCGTAGAGGTCAAAGCTCACCGTGGCGGGCACGGCCGAGAGCTTTGCCATCAGGCCCATCATCACGTAGCCAAAGTAGTAGTACGAGATGGCATAGCCTGCGAGCCACGGGTCCATGGGCGGGAAGCGCGGGCTGTTGAGCACCCCATTCAGAAAGGCGATCTCCATGTACTTCTCGCCGTAAAACTGCATGATTTTATCCGGCGCGTAGGCACGCACCAGCGCCCACCCGGCAAAGGCCAGCAGGAACAGCAGCTCGGCGGTGATGATCTGCGATTTGTGCTCGCGCCAGTAGACAGAAACCCTCGCCCGCAGATTCCCCACGCCGTGTCGCAGCGCCACCCACGCAGAGGCTGCCGCGACCGCCAGCAGGGCGAAAAGGATGCCGCCGCGGTCGTTGATCAGCACGCCAGAGACGGCCCCCAGCCACAGTACGTAAGCGGCCAGCAGCAGCCCGGCGGTTTTGGCGAAGGTATAGCCGCAGTCGGGCAGGCGTGAGAAGATGCGGGTGACCAGCGGCAGGGCTGCCAGCCCAAACGCCTGAAGGATTACCCACCAGGAGAAGAACGCGGCTGCATCACGCATTCATGGTGCCGATGGTTTTGCCATCCAGGGTGCGGTACTGCTTCATCAGCGTAACGGTGAGGCAGGAATGGGCAGGCAGGATGCAGACCAGATCGCCAACGCGCAGGCGGTCGAGGTCGCCTGGCTGCATTTTGAGGATGCCGTGTTCCTGCGAGAGCGCGGAGACGTATGCCCCCACCAGGGGCGCTGACCAGCCGTCCTCACCGGGCAGGCAGACGTACCCGTAGGAGCGGGTATCACCATCCATCAGGTAATCTTTGGAGAGGTGCACCGCGCCGCCGTAGATCACCGCCTCGCCGCGCTCGGGGTGGCGGGCGACCACCGGGCAGGCCAGTGCCACTGCCACGTCTTCCCACCCGCACGAGCCAACCTGCATCTGCTGCGAGTCATAGAAGACGAAG
>JAEZBW010000633.1 GCA_023426765.1 Bacillota bacterium | reverse complement strand
TCCTTGCCCTCATAGTCCCGGGTAATCCTGGCAGCGATTTCTGCTGTTTTCGCTTCAAGCTCTTCCTTTGATATTAATACTTTCAATGCCATGTTGTATTCCTCCAATAGGATATTTATGTGTCAGCAAAACCAAATGCACCGATTTCCCAAGCGCTCCCGGTTCTCTGTTGTCCCCTTGCTTCATCGGTGTATCCATGCAGACGGTTTATGGTTCCATCACTGCTGCCCTCACCGAAAGGATTACCTCTGAAGCGTCATCCACCTTAAATTTTTCAGAGGTCCTAAAACCCATTACCCATATTATATTGTTGTCAATCGCAAGTAAAGGGATATTTTCTCTTTTCTCCCGCGGGATTTTTTCATCGATCAGGTAATCCTTCAGCTTTTTGCTGCCAGGGCTGCGGTACGGATAGAAAATATCACCGTTTTGCCTGTTTCTGATATTTATTCCCTTGTTTATTTTCTCATAATCAAAGATTTGGTGAAGGCTGGTCTCCCTGGGTTTTTCAAGCCTGCCGAAAGCCCCTTCGTATTCTTCGCGGCTATACAGGGCTGTGTATATCAGAATACCTCTTTCCGGAAGCTCAGCCAGCCCCGGCACATTCACCGGAACCTGAAACGGGGATCCTGTCGTTCCCCCGTTTCGGATTTTAATTAGAAGCTTGTCATATTCTATGGTTGCGCAAACCCCTTTAGGCAGCTGAATTGTCAGCCCGGAAGCCTTTCTGCCTGACAGGTTTAAAACTGCGGCCACATGCTTCTCTTCAAGGCCGGAGTTACTTCCCGTCACCTCTTCCCATGCCATGCGGATGCATCTTCCGGCTATGGCCGGATGAAGCTCGCAAAGGTTTTTCCGCTTGATTGCCACGGTACTGTCATCTTTGGACAGGATTAATGGCTTATACTGAACAGCGGCCATTTGCTGCAGATAATCGCTGTCATCTCTGAGCAGCCGGGCCGTTCTAAGCAGCGAAGCAGTTACCGGGAACCCTGTCTTTTGTTGAATTTGCGGGAACAACTCATTTCGGATGACATTCCTGGCATAGGAATTATCCTGATTGCTGCTGTCGGTGCGATATGCAAGGCCATTTCGTGCATTATAGGCCAAAATCTCATCCCTGCCGGTTTCCAGCAGAGGACGCAGAATCCATGATGAAACATCCTCCATGCCGCATAAACCCTCCAGGCCGCTGCCCCGCAGCAGGTGAAAAAACACCGTTTCGGCCTGGTCGTCCCTGTGATGAGCCACCGCTGTAAACTGTGCGCCTTTTTCCTCCATAACCATATGAAAACGCTGATACCGCACCATGCGCCCGGCTTCTTCAACCGAACAGCCTTTATTCCCGGCGAAAGCGCGCACATCTTCCCTGAAAACCTGGAGCGGAACCTGCCATTGTGTGCATAAACTGCGGACAAAGCTTTCGTCGCCGTCCGATTCGCAGCCGCGAAGCATGTGATTGATATGTACCGCGAAAATAGAAAAAGAGCGGAGCCTGGAAAGGCCCAGCAGCACATGCAGAAGGCAGACCGAATCTGCTCCGCCGGAAATCCCTGCCACAACAGCGGTTCCCGGCAGCAGCACCTGCTTTCTGTCTGCCCAGTCGGCAATTTTTTTGAAAAGGAGTTCTTCCATGGGTTGAATCAAATTCCTTTATCCAGATTACCGAATTTCGTAAATTGCGGTATCCAGGCCAGTTCCACGTTTCCAATGGAACCGTTTCTGTGCTTGGCGATAATCACTTCACTGATGTTTTTCTTGTCGGAGTCTTCATTGTAATAGTCGTCCCGGTATAAAAACATCACCATGTCGGCATCCTGCTCGATGGCTCCGGATTCCCGCAGGTCGGACAGAATTGGCCGGTGGTTTGCGGCACGCATTTCAGGGGCACGGCTGAGCTGTGACAGCGCGATGACCGGGATCTCCAGTTCTTTGGCCATAATCTTCAGCGATCGGGAGATCTCTGAGATCTCCTGCTGGCGGTTTTCATTCTGCCTTCGGCCCTGCATCAGCTGGAGATAATCGATCATCACCAGGCCAAGGCCTCTTCTCATTTTCAGCCTGCGGCACTTGGACATGATCTCCATCACATTGATGCCGGCGTTGTCATCGATATAAATTGGCGCTTTTGTCAATGGCCCCAGAGAGTGAGCCAGCTTTTTCCAGTCCTCGTCTTCCAGTTTCCCGCTGCGCATTTTCTCCAGTTCCACCAAGGCTTCCAGCGAAAGAATACGGTTGACCAGCTGCTCCTTGCCCATTTCCAGGCTGAAGATGGCAACCGGCACCTGGCGGTGGATTGCAGCATATGCAGCAATGTTTAAAACAAATGCGGTCTTGCCCATGGCAGGCCTGGCCGCTACGAGGATCAAATCCGACTTCTGGAAGCCCGAGGTCTTCCTGTCCAGTTCGTTGAAACCGCTGGGAACGCCGGTAAACTCACCTGCGTTGTTGTAAAGCATCTCCAGCCGGGAAAAGGTGCTGTCCAATACATCGCCGATAGGAACCAGGCCGGTTTGGTTTCGGTTCTGCACAATATCAAAGATGTGCTTTTCAGCGTCATTCAATACATCCATCGCATCCCCGGCCGCTTCATAGCTTTGCCGGGAGATCTCGTTGGAAGCGTGAATCAGCTTTCTTAATAAGGATTTCTCCTCTACAATTCCTGCATAATGGCGGGCATTCGCCGTGGTCGGAACAGCGACGGCCAGGTTCGAAAGGTATTCGTAATCGCCAACTTTCTTCAGCGAACCTCTTTTGGTTAGCTGCTCGGAGACCGTAATCAGATCCACAGGCTTGTTTTGGTCATACAAATCCAGAATAGCCTCGAATATTTCCCGGTGCTGCTCCATGTAAAAATCTTCGCTCTTCAGCTTTCCGGCAATATCCGGCAATAATTCCTTGTCCAAAAGAAGTGACCCGAGCACCGACTGTTCCGCTTCCGTGCTGTGCGGCGGTACCCTGTCCATCAAACCCGTATCCATGTTTGGCCCCCTAAGCTATTCCTGATTGTACGCCGCCGGTTTCTGTGAATGGACGTTCGCTGAAGCAAACCCCGTAGAGAAAGTTACTCCTGGTTGGCAACGTGTACCTTCAGTGTTGAAGAAATGCCTGTATACAGCTTGATTTCAATATCATATGTCCCGATAGCCTTAATGGCATCGGGCAGAACTATCTTTCTTTTGTCGATCTGAATTTGATGATCCTTTTCAAGCTTTTCAGCGATATCCTTGCTGGTGATCGACCCAAAAAGCTTTCCGTTCTCCCCGGCCTTGGATTTGATGTTCAATGCCAGGGCCTTTATTTTATCGGCCTGCTTTTTCGCATTGGCCATTTCGTGCTCTTTTTTGTTTTTTTCAGCACTTTCGCGCATCTTCATTTCGTTGACGGCAGTGGCGCTTGCTTCCATGGCCAGCCCCTTGGGAATGAGGAAATTCTTTGCATAGCCGTCATTAACATTCACCAGTGCATTCTTTTTGCCCAGGTTATGAACATCCTGCTTTAAAATGACCTTCATCTTGATACCTCCGGTTTGTACTGCATGACTGAGTTCCCCTGTTTGCCGGGAAACACCCCGATTTTTAAACCAGGCAGGTTACCCCCTGAAGGGATAACCGAATGGTTAGGAGTCGATCCGGATAGCCGGTTTATTGATAAAAACACGCACAGCTTGAAATATTCAATGAGCGCTTGCGCGAATTGTGCGCCAAAACGCGGGCGCTGAAGGCGCCTACTACACAACAAAAACATCGATGTTTTTGTGTGTGACTTGCGCGTTTTGTGTGCAACGCGCCGCGAGCATTTTATCAAATGTCCTTCAGTGGGGGATTGTACCCACCACTG
>JAEZBW010000610.1 GCA_023426765.1 Bacillota bacterium | reverse complement strand
TGGCCGGCCAGCTTGCGGGCTTTCTGCGCATGCTGCACGCTATGCCCCTGCACGTGCTGCCGGTGGAACTGCTGAGCGGATCGGGCCGCGCGCGCGACAACCGCGACCAGTGGGAGGAGATGTACGGTGAGGTGCGCGAAAAGCTGTTCCCCGCGATGCGCCCGGATGCACGGAAAACTGTGGCCGCGCACTTCGAAGCGTACCTGGATGACCGTTCGCTCCAGCGCTTTGACCCGGCCCTGCGCCACGGCGACTTTGGCGGCAGCAACATTCTGTGGGACCCGGCCAAAGGGACGATCACCGGGGTGGTCGATTTCTCATCGTGCGCGCCCGGCGACCCGGCCTACGATCTGGCCTCGGTCTCAACGCTGGGCGATCATCTCTTCCAGTGGATCGGCCTGCACTACCAGCCCGACGCCGAAAAGCTGGCAGCGATGCTGGCCCGCGCGCGCTTCTACCGCGGCACCTTCGCGTTGGAAGAAGCGCTGGATGGGATGAAGAACGGCGACCAATCCGCGTATAAAGCCGGTATGGCAGAATTCGTGTAAGAATTCAACCGCAAAGGGCGCAAAGTTCGCAAAGGGAAGAGAAAGAAAGGAATCTAAAGATACATTGTTTTAAAGTTCCTCTAACTTTCGATCAGAAAACTTCAGGAGTTCTTCTTTTTCTTCCCTTTGCGAACTTTGCGTTCCTTTGCGGTTTTATCTTCTTGAGGTGTTATGCAAAGTGCCAAGCTGATCTCCGTGCAGGTGGGCAAGACCAGGACATACCCCGCCGAGGGCGAGAAATGGCCCAAATGGCGCTCGTCCATCCACAAGACCGGCGTGAGCGGGCCGGTGTGGGTGGGCACAAACGGGCTGGCGGGCGACTCGCAGACGGCGAAGAGCGTGCACGGCGGGCCAGATAAAGCCGCAAACTGCTACCCCTCTGAGCACTATCCGTTGTGGCGCGAGACCCCCGGCCTGGAGACCATGACCGGCGGCGCGTTTGGCGAGAACTTCACCACCGCCGGTCTGCTGGAAGACACCGTCTGCATCGGTGACGTGTTCCGCGCGGGCGACGTGGTGGTGCAGGTCAGCCAGCCGCGCGGGCCGTGCTACAAGCTCAACCGCCGCTGGAACTCTGAGGACTTGATGGACCGCGCCATCGACAGCGGGCGGGTGGGCTGGTATTTCCGAATACTTCAAGAAGGGCGCGTGGAGGCGGGCTTGCCGCTGGAGCTGGTGGAGCACCCGCACCCCGAGTGGAGCATTGCCCGCGTGTGGGCGCTCAAGCGCGACGGCGGCAGTTTGGATGACCTGCGCGCCTTGGTGGAACTTCCGGCCCTCTCGGAAGATTGGAAGATCAGCCTGCGCAAAAAATTGGGATAACCCTATGCCAAAAATTCTCGTCTCCGGGCTGATCAATATCGAGACAACCCTGCGGATCGAGAGCTTCCCGATCCCGTACACGCCGGTGCGATACCCGTTCTTTGGGCTGTGCACGGCCGTTTCGGGGGTGGGCTACAACATCGCCCGCGCGCTGACCATTCTGGGCGACGAGGTGCGGCTGCTGTCGATGATCGGGCGCGACCCGCTGGCCATGCTAGCCCGTGACGCGCTGGAGCGTGACGGCATCTCGGGCCGCGACGTGATCGATGCCGTGGAAGAAACTGCCCAGTCGGTGATCTTGTATGACGGCGAGGGGCGGCGGCAGATCAACGTGGACCTGAAGGACATTCAGGAAACCGAGTTCCCCGCCGGGCGCTACAAACCGGCCCAGAACGCCTCGGACCTGCTGGTGCTGTGCAACATTAACTTCTCACGCCCGTTCCTCGAGCCCGCGCGCAAATCGGGCAAGCCGATTGCCACCGACGTGCACGCGCTCACCGACCTGGACGACCCCTACAACCGCGATTTTATGCGCGCCGCGGACATTCTGTTTATGAGCCACGAGTGGCTGGCCGTCACCCCCGAAGAGTGGGCGCGCAAGGTGTGGAACCGCTACGGCCCGGAGATCCTGGTGATCGGCATGGGCGGCGAGGGCGCGCTGCTGGCGGTGAAGGGCGACAACTTCATCGAGCGCATTCCATCGGTCCGCGCGCGCCCGGTGGTCAACACCATCGGCGCGGGGGATGCCCAGTTCTCGGCTTTTGTCCATTACTACGCCAAAACCCGCGACCCGTATATCTCGCTGAAAAAGGCGATGCTGTTCGCGTCGTACAAAATCGGCGCAGCCTCGGCCTCCGACGGCTTCCTGCGCGAGGAAGCGCTGGAAAAACTGTATCAGGAAATTTAACCGCAAAGGAACGCAAAGGGGCGCAAAGGGATGAAAAAGAATTTATATTTTCTAAAGAGCATCTTCAATAAAGCTTTTCTTTCTTCTCTTCCCTTAGCGATCTTTGCGCCCTTTGCGGTTCAAACTCTTCGGAGGTTACCATGATCACTACCGCCGTTTTAGACAAGCTGCGCACGTTTGACACCCCCACCATCTGCAACATCATCGAGCTGTTCGACATCCGCCCGCGCAGCTCAGGCTATATGGACGGCCGCATCCGCGCCTGCTTCCCCGAGATGCCGCCCATCGTGGGGTTCGCCGCTACGGCCACCTTCCGCTCCTCAGCCCCGCCCCCGCCCGGAACCGACGTGTACGACAACATCGAAAAGCAGGTGGAGCGCTTTGCCGAGCTGGCCGGGCCGCCCATCGTCGTCTTCCAGGATTTGGACGACCCGGCGGTCTCCGCGACCTTTGGCGAGATTATGTGCACCACCTACCAGACCTTCGGCGCGGTCGGGCTGATCACCTCCGGCGCGGGCCGCGATTTAGACCAGGTGCGGCGGATTAAC
>JAEZBW010000601.1 GCA_023426765.1 Bacillota bacterium | reverse complement strand
CCGCTTCACAGCTTCTTCAACCTGTACAAGGCTTTCCCGGATGCGGAGAAAAAACAGGTGGTCCGTGGAATCGCTCAGGAAATTGTAGACAGAATGGTACAGGTCGGCGGAAGCTTCGGGCATCTGGAGCAGGAAATGGGCTACAGGTATGATTCAACAGCAACCCTGATCGATCGGGAAATCTTCAAAGGCGTTATTTTTGACATGATGGAGGAAGCCGGGGTTAAAGTCCTGTTACATACCTTTGTGGCAGATGTAATCAAGGAAGGCGATGCAATAAAGGGCTTGATCATTGAAAGCAAATCCGGTCGCGAAGCATGCCTTGCAAAGGTGGTTATCGATGCGTCGGGCGATGGGGATGTGGCATATAAAGCCGGTGTTCCCTGCATCAATTCCTATCCGGATGCCCATGTGGGCATGCCCTTCGGAATGGCGAATGTAGACATCCGAAAGGCTGTCGAATATCTTCAGGAAAAGGGCATGATCACCCAAATCGTTCATGCGGACAAGGGAAGCACGGAAGACGACATTGTCCGGGTGGGCTTCGACCTGAAGAAACTCGAGGTTTTCAGGGACTATATGGATCAGTTTGGCTTATGGGGGCCATTAACCGTATCCATGCATGAGAATGATTTTTCCTTTATCAATTGCACGAATATCAAGCCTTTGGATGCTATTGACATTGAAGAGATTTCCCGTGCCGAAATGGTGCTGCGCAAACAGGTGGTCACCATAGCGAATTTATTGAAAAAGAACATCCCAGGCTTTGAAAACGCATACATCAGCTGGACTCCCGTTCATTTCGGCGTCAGGCGAACCCGGATTGTCGAATGCGAGCATGACATTTCCATCGATGAAATTACCAATGCAGCAAGGTTCGACGATGATGTCGCTGTTTATGGATTTCATGACTGCGCACCGCGGATTATGATCAAGGATGGCGGCGTCTATGGCATCCCATACAGGGCCTTGCTGCCAAAGGGAGTGGAAAACCTGCTGGTTGCGGGCAGGCTGATTTCATCGAACTGGGAGGCCCATATGTCCACAAGGAATACGGTGTCCTGTATGGCGCAGGGGCAGGCAGTGGGAACAGCCGCCGCTTTATGCGCAAAGTCGGGTATAAATCCAAGACAACTGGATATAAAGCTGCTGCAAAAAACCTTGAAAGACCAGGGAGTTTACCTGGATAAAGAATGATGAGGTACAACTATGCGTATTGTAATGCTGGAGCCTTTGGGAATCCCTGAAGAACAGGTGATGTCCCTGGCAAAGCCCCTGACGGAACTGGGGCATGAGTTTGAGATCTGTACAAGTAAAATAACGGATGAGAAAGAGCTTTTTGAAAGGGCTTCCGGTGCAGAAGTGCTGATCATTGCGAACTCCCCGCTTTCCGGTGATGTGATCCGATCGGCTCCAAAACTCAGAATGATTTCGGTGGCATTTACCGGAGTGGATCATGTGGATTTGAACGCATGTCGGGATAAGGGGATCCGGGTATGCAATGCACAAGGGTACGCCACTTTGGCGGTAGCCGAGCTTGTTTTCACCTTGATATTCAATGCCTTGCGGAACGTTATTCCCTGTCATGAGCGCACAAAAACGAATGGAACAAAAGACGGACTTGTGGGCAATGAGCTTTATGGCAAAACCATTGGCGTTATTGGCACCGGAGCGATTGGCAGACGTGTGGCGGAAATCGCAAAAGCATTCGGCTGCAGTGTTCTGGGTTATAGCAGGCATGAAAACGAAGAAGCAAAAAGCCTGGGGGTTCAGTATGTTTCCCTTGAAAAGCTTCTTTCAGAAAGCGATATTGTATCATTGCACACTCCGTTGACCGATGAGACCCGGCTGATGATCGATGAAAAACGGATTGCGCTGATGAAGCGCGGTGCGATCCTGATTAATACCGCCCGCGGAGCGGTCGTAGACAGCAATGCGCTTGCCCGGGCGCTGAATGAGGGGAGACTTGCCGGCGCCGGCATTGATGTGTTTGAAATGGAGCCGCCCATCCCCCCGGATCATCCTCTTGTCAATGCTAAAAATGTAGTCCTTACTCCCCATGTGGCCTTCGCTACAAAAGAATCCATGCTCAGAAGGGCGGAAATTATCTTTAACAATATAACCGCGTGGCTGAACGGAACGCCGCAGAACATAAAGCTTTAAACGGACGATAGCCTTTGCGGTGAATGATCAGAGTGTTACAGGGAAAATACGCAGTGGCCGGCTTCAGGAAATATGGCAGGGTGCACTGGATTTATTTGTGAAGCCGGAGTGTTCCGGTATCGTGATGGGACATTTCAGCTAAATCAGCAGAAAGGCTCTCTGTCGGTCATTTGAAGAAACGTTGCATCTCCTCAAATTTTTCATGGGTGACCAGCGCATCCTGAGAAGTGTTTTTCAGCTTGATAATATAGGTCCACCGACCATAGGGGTAAATCTTATAAACCATGGTCAGGTTGATGATATATGATTTGTGGCTTCTGAAAAAGATCTCGTCATCAAGCCGTTCTTCCAGTTCACTTAATCCTTCCGATGTGACGTAACGTTCCTGTGCGGTATAAATGGCTGTGCTGTGATCTTCCCGCTGAATCAAAAGAATATCTTCCTGGTCAACAAAGGTAATCCCTTCTTTGTTCCTGATCATCAGCTTCACCGGCCGTTTTTCCTTACGCACGGCGGTTGCTGTAACCGGCGAATTCGTTTGATTGTTCATCAGGACAATGCGATCCAACGTTTGTGCGATGCGATCGGGATGGAAGGGCTTCACCAGGTAATCGAATGCATACAGCCTGAATGCATCCGGCATATACTCCTCATGAGCTGTGGCAAAGATGATGACCGTTTTCGGATTGCTGTCAAAAATGCGGTTGGCGCATTCAAGTCCGCTTAATTCAGGCATCTCCACATCCAGAAAGACCACATCGGGGTGCAGGCTGTCAGCAAGGAAAGCAGCGGATTTTCCATCCGCTGCTTCACCGATTACTTTAAAAGCTTCATTCTTTTCAATGGCTTTTCTTAGTAAAAGCCGCATGCCTTCCTCGTCGTCCGCGAGAATAACCGTAAAGCTCATATCGTATCACCGGCCTGCCCTTCGTGACTTTGGCGGGGCAAGAATTTCCGAATAGATCAAACCCTTCAGCAGATCCTCCCTGTTTAGTTGGATTTGAATGGCTTCCCTGCCTATTTCAGAGCTGTAAACAGGTGACTCCGATATCGGAGAAAAGGCTTCGCCAGGCCCTTCCGTGCTTTCTGCCACAGGCTTCGGTTGTGCTGCAGGCCGGGTTGCCTGAGGATTGCCTGCGCTTCTGGCTATTCCGGTCGTTGTGCTGCGGCTGGTTTTTTGAGTTGAAGGCTGATAATATGGATAGCTTGCCATAAAAATCACCTGTCCTTTTTGCCTGTTTATTTCTTATCACCGGGTGCTGGGGATTCGGGTTTCCCCATGCCTGAGATGGCATTTCTCATCTGTGTGTCGGAGATGACATTCTGCATGTTGTAATAATCCAGGACACCAAGCTTGCCTTCCCTTAGTGCGGTAGCCATTGCTTTGGGCACTTCTGCTTCGGCCTCGACAACCTTTGCTCTCATTTCCTGAACAGCAGCCTTCATTTCCTGCTCTCTGGCCACAGCCATGGCTCTTCTTTCTTCTGCCTTGGCCTGGGCGATACGCTTGTCGGCTTCGGCCTGATCGGTCTGCAGCTGGGCTCCTATATTCCGGCCCACATCAATATCGGCTATGTCGATGGAGAGAATCTCAAACGCCGTCCCTGCGTCCAATCCTTTATCCAAAACTGTCTTGGAGATCTTATCCGGGTTTTCAAGCACATCCTTGTGAGATTCCGCCGATCCAACCGTAGTTACAACCCCTTCGCCAACACGGGCGATAATGGTTTGCTCACCGGCACCGCCGACCAGTCGGTCGATGTTTGCCCTCACCGTAACCCTTGCCTTTGCTTTCAGCTCGATACCATCCTTTGCGATGGAAGCGATAATGGGAGTTTCAATCACCTTTGGATTTACGCTCATTTGCACCGCTTCCAGAACATCACGGCCGGCCAGGTCGATGGCCGCGGCTCTTTCAAATTCCAGCGGAATGTTTGCACGCTGCGAGGCGATCAGCGCATTCACCACTTTATCCACGTTGCCTCCGGCAAGGTAGTGTGCTTCAAGCTTGTTGATGGACACTACGATACCGGCTTTTATTGCCTTAATCATTGGGTTGACCACTCTTGAGGGAATAACCCGGCGAAGCCTCATGCCCAACAGGGTGAAAATACCTACCTTGACGCCTGCGGCAGCTGCAGATATCCACAGACCTACCGGAACAAAACTGAAAAACATCGAAAGGAAAATAATGATAAGAACGATGATTCCAAAAACTGCAAAAAATCCTCCTGGCATATGAATGAACCCCTTTCCTAATCTTATTTTATCCAAAATCCTGACGGAGTTTTCTTCTCCGTCTGTTACAGAAAACTGAAGAATACGTCTGCCCGACAGTGATTATTGTATCACTTTGACGGCAATGCGACGTCCTGAAACCTGAACGATTTTAACTTTGGATCCCTTTGGAATAAACTCGCCTTCGCTGACAACATCCAGCTTCAGTCCGTCAAATATTGCGGTTCCCGAGGGCCTTAGAACAGTGCTGGTAATTCCTTCACGTCCGACGAAATATTCCAGATCCTCTGTGCCAATAAAACCTGCTTCCTTGTTCAAAGATTCCTTCAGGATTAAG
>JAEZBW010000534.1 GCA_023426765.1 Bacillota bacterium | reverse complement strand
GATAAAATCCGCTATCTGGGTAGAGGATCGGCCAAGTAAAACCCCGATGCCCACGACGATTGGGCCGGGTGAACTTAATGCAACCGAGGTGAGGAGTGTGCGCTCGCCTGCTTTCTTTTTCACAGCTTCACACCCCCCATAAATGAATTAACGGAATCATCACGAAAGCTGCGGCGAGGGGACAGGTCAGGGTATCCATGCCGTTCTTCGTGTATAGCTCTACAACAGCACATACCGCCGCTGTTACCAATGCTATTGGAATGCAGCGATACCAAATGACAGAACCATTGGCAAGTAAAATAACCATGACTGCAACAAATGCCATCGCAAACATGGCAAGGGTTCCCTCCAGGCTTTTACGGCCTTCCACCAGCCGCCCGGTGATGAACCGCCGCCCAAAACGTTTTCCAACCAAAGCTGCTGCAGCATCGCCCAGGCCCCAGGCCAATACCGAAGCGATGACCAGATACTTTTCGCCAAGTAAACCCCAGCATATGCTGATCAACCCGGTAAACATTCCGAAAACAACCACCAGACTTTGCTTGATTTCTCCCTGCTTTCTTTCGGTGAGCAGCTCGGAATAGCCGGAGATCCGCTCGGCAAAAGCGAGAATCGGAAACACAATGGCTGTAAACACAACCGCTGATACTGCCGAAATCCACCAGGTCTGAAATGCATATGTCCAAACAAATATGGAACCTAACACAATCATGTGCAGGGTTTTTCGGAAGACCTCCCGGTGCACCCTGACAAACCGGCGCAGGATAAACGCGCTGGATGCGCAGACCGCAAAATAGCAAAGCAATAATCCAAAGCCCGTAAAAAATTCCAAAAGCATTATTTTTCCCCCATAACCTGCAGATTTTCAGCGACCCGGGAAAGAACCGATTCTATACGGATCAGCTCTTCGTCAGCGATGCCTTTACGGACCAGCTGGTATAACCTATTGTAGATTCCTTCAATTTCTGCTCCGACCGAGAACGCTTTATCGGTCAGAGAAACACAATACGCCCTTCTGTCGTCCTTATGCCGTGTTCGTAATACATACCCCTTGCTTTCAAGCGAATCTACAGCGCGGGACACGGCAGCCTTTCCGATGTCGAGAGAATCGGCGATTTTTTCCTGCGGCAGGTTGTTGCTGCCGGTTAAAAGGTGAAAAAGGATGTCTCCTTCGGCACTGGAAAGGTTCAGCGGTTCAAGCTCTATGTTGATGATTTGTCTGGCCGAGCGCAGAATCCCCTTCATGTCCAGCCAGAGATTACGTATGGATAACATAATATGTCCCCCTCATATTGTCTGATTATACAGGAGAATAGTTGACAGGTCAACTATTTATCATATTCGTTCAGTTGGCGGATTATTTCTCCTGAAATGATGACCATGAAAAGAAAATGATGATCAATAATTGAACGAATGTTTGTGTATAATCGTTTTTTCTCTTTACTTTCTAAACTCTGGAGAGTAGAATAGTAAAGGATCAACATGATTGCTTTTTGGGTATGCAATTTATTACATTTGAGATACATATTCTTAAAATAATTGTGTACATCAGCATCAGAAAGTATAACAAGGCTCAGGTGTCTACCACCTGAATTCACCCGGTGAAAGGAGGTTGCTTCATGTTCGCAGGTTATCAGGGTTTTAATCGAAACAGATCACAGGATGGCTTTGCACATGACGGCGTATACCTGCAATCCGGGGGAATCATCATCCTCTGACCCGTTAAGGGATACCACAGGGCTGCAGGTTCTTTGAAATCTGTAGCCCTTCTTTGCCTCTTCAGAGTTTTCAAGGAATCTGCCATAAGTCGGAACAAGGAGGTTTCCAATGAGAAGACTTAAACTCCTGAAGCAGTTCATGAAAAGGAATTTGCTTCGCTACTTTACGGCCATTCTGTTTTCCGGGTTTGCCGTACTCGTTTCGGTGATCAACCCGATGATCATCAGCTTCACAGTTGATTCGGTCATTGGCAGTGAACCGATGGATTTGCCCGGGTGGCTGATGAACCTGGTAACAAAGTATGGCGGTAAGGAAGCCTTAGCTCCCCGAATATGGGTGCTTGGACTTATTTTTGCCGTACTGACGCTGATATCCGGCCTGTTCCAGTATCTGAAGGGACGCTGGGTTTCCATGAGCTGTGAAAACGCAGCAAAAAACATCCGTGATACCATGTATGATCATCTTCAGCACATGGAATTTTACGAGCATGTGAAGGCGCAGACCGGAGATTTGACCCAACGTGCATCATCTGATGTTGAAACAACCCGGAACTTCCTGGCCAATCAGGTGCCGCAGGTGGGGGAAATTGCGTTTACCGTTGTTCTTACTCTCATCACCATGCTCTCCATCAATGTTGAACTGACACTTTACTCCCTTTGTGTCATTCCGTTTATTTTCCTTGCATCCGTCATTTTCTTCACAAAGGTGAAGAAGACCTTCCGCAAGGTGGAACAGACCGATTCCGAGCTGCATACGACCATTCAGGAAAACCTGACAGGTGTCCGCGTTATCAAGGCTTTCGGCAGACAAAGCCATGAGATTGAAAAATTCCGTGAAAAGAACGCAAACCACAGAGGACAGGTGAGAAAGCTGATAGACCTGATGTCCTGGTATTGGTCCATGTCGGATTTGCTATGTATGGCGCAGGCGGCAGTTGTGCTTTTCATCTCGGTTACCTGGGCTGCAAATGGCCGGGTAACCCTGGGAACCGTGATTCTGTTTACTGCGTATATCCGTAACCTGATATGGCCGATTCGCCAGCTTGGAAGGGTTATTTCGGATATGGGGCAGGCCTTTGTGGCATTTGACAGAATCGTTGAAGTGCTGGATAAGCCCGCTGAACCCAAAAACACACAGGGGTTGACCCCGGAAATTCAGGGCAGCCTGGTGTTTAACAAGGTATCCTTTCAGTATCCCGACGGAACCAGTCCTCTGAAGGATATCTCCTTCGAGGTGAAAAAGGGACAGACCGTGGGCGTGTTGGGGCCAACAGGCTGCGGAAAATCCTCCCTGATGCACCTGATGGTCAGGCTGTTTGACTACCAGGAGGGTTCTATCAAATTGGACGGAGTTGAGCTGAAGGACATCGATAAAAAATGGCTGAGAAGCCATGTGGGCATTGTGCTGCAGGAGCCTTTCCTGTTTTCAAAATCAGTTTTGGACAATATTAAACTTGCCAAGCCGGACGCTGACCGTGATCAGATAGAAAAGGCCGCAAAAACAGCAGCCATCCATGATTCCATCGTATCCTTTGAAAAAGGGTATGATACACTGGTCGGAGAACGCGGCGTAACCCTTTCGGGTGGGCAGATACAGCGTGTAGCCATTGCCCGGACAGTCCTGAAGGATCACCCGATTCTCATTTTTGACGACTCGTTAAGCGCTGTCGATATGGAAACGGATATTCTGATAAGGGATGCACTGAAAGAGCGCAGCAAGGACGTAACCACATTCATTATATCCCACAGAATTAATTCTCTGGCGCAGGCTGATTTTATCATCGTCATTGATAAAGGGCGGATTATTCAGCAGGGAACCCATTCCGAACTGATCCGGGATGGCGGACTGTATGCAAGGATATGGGCAATACAAAGCTCCATGGAAGAGGTTGAAGGGGTGCAGCCTGCTTAAGGCCAGGATCATATTTTAAAGCTGCATCCCGCAAGCGGCAGGTTATTTGTAAACTGAAGAAGATAACCAGGAGCCAAGCACCATTCTCCATGATCGATGAGTAAAGGAGTGATTTTTCTTTTATGGACAATACATTTCAGGAAGAAGTATTTTCAAAGGGCTTTAATCTGGAACTTTGGAAAAAACTTATCCATTATGCAAAGCCCTACAGAGGGCGGCTTGGGGTATTAACCCTGTTTATGGCTGCTCTTGCCGGCGCAGATGCAGCCATTCCCCTGATGCAGAGATATGCCATCGACAATTTCGTCATGCAGCATAATGTCCAGGGAACCGTGATGTTCTATGTCATTTACTCACTGGTGATCGTTATACAGATGATTGTTGTGAAGCTGATGATTACTTCCGCAGGCATTGTTGAAACGGGAATCTGCTATGACATCCGCAAGGATGGCTTTGAACATCTGCAGGCGCTTTCCTTTTCCTATTATGACACGACACCGGTGGGATGGATGATGTCCCGTTTGACTTCGGACATCTGGAGGCTGGGAAACACGCTTTCCTGGGGCCTTGTGGATTTTTCCTGGGGTTTTTGCATGATGATCCTTTCGACGGTGGTCATGCTGATTCTGGAATGGAAGCTGGCCCTGCTGACCTTTATCGTAGTTCCGATCCTTTTTGTTGTCAGCATGTTTTTTCAAAAGAGAATATTGTTCAGCCACCGGGATATCCGTAAGAACAACTCTCTGATCACGGCCGCCTTCAATGAAGGCATCCAGGGGGTGAAAACCACCAAAACGCTGGTGCGGGAAGCGGGGAACCTTACGGACTTTCAGGGGTTAACCTCGGAAATGAACCGTAAATCCATCCGTGCAGCAACATTTTCCGCGGTCTATATGCCCATCGTCCTGCTGCTGGGCAGCATCGGTGCGGGAATTGCCCTGTGGCAGGGTGGAAACCGTGTCATGAACGGCAGTATCAGTTATGGTACGCTGGCCGCATTTATCACCTATGCCATTCAGTTTTTCTACCCCATCCGGGATATGGCCAGGATTTTTACCGATCTGCAGTCGGCCCAGGCCTCTGCAGAGAGGGTTCTGTCCCTGATGGAAACGAAACCGGATATTCAGGACAGCAGCGAGGTGCTGAACAGGTATGGTCTGAATGATGCTGCAAACTGGCCGGAGGTTCACGGGAATATTGAGTTTAGAAATGTAACCTTTGCGTATAAGACCGGAGAGAAGGTTCTTGAGAATTTCAATCTTACGGTAAAAGCAGGTGAAAAAATTGCTCTGGTCGGGGACACCGGTTCGGGGAAAAGCACCATCGTAAACCTGGCATGCCGTTTCTATGAGCCAACCGAAGGGCAGATTCTGATAGATGGCCATGACTATACCCAAATGCCCATGCTCTGGCTGCATTCGAACCTGGGGTATGTGCTTCAGACGCCGCACCTGTTCAGTGGTACCATTAAGGATAACATTATATACGGGAAACTGGATGCTGCTGAGGAAGATATCATTCGCGCCAGTAAGCTTGTGAACCTTCACAATATTGTTGAGAAAATGGAAAAAGGCTATGATACCCCTGTGGGCGAGGGAGGATCTCTTCTGTCCACAGGTGAAAAGCAGCTGGTCTCATTTGCGCGTGCCATCATTGCAGATCCGGCCATATTTGTGCTGGATGAAGCTACTTCTTCGGTAGATACCGAAACCGAGCACCTGATCCAGGATGCCATCGCGAATATTCTGGAGAACAGAACCAGCTTTATTATCGCCCACCGGCTTTCCACCATCCGATCAGCAGACCGGATATTAGTGATACGGGACGGCAAAATATTAGAAGAGGGAACACATACCCAGCTGCTGGCCTGTAAGGGACATTATGCAAAACTCTATATGAGCCAATACACGCTGGAACTGGGGGCGGACGATGCTGATGAAAAATCATCCTGATCCATCCGATAATATCTGAATATTGAAAACGATGAGAGAAGGGGGCCTGCAGATTTGCAGAATGCCCCCTTTTTTTCAGCAAAAAACCCCTGTAAAAGGAAAAAGAACCACGTACGTTTTTTACTCATTTTCCCTTACAATGAAAGTGAAATGCTTCCTTTAAAATATAGCCCAATGATCCCAAACCCATACTTATCCAGGTGGGGAGTAAACTGATTTTTATTCTATGGCGGAATCACTCCCTGGTATAGTGCATTTAGCTCACTTTGCACAATTTTCTGCTGGCGTGAAAAAATCTATTGACGGAGTTGGAAAGGTGGTTGCTTATGGCGGTGAATACTGAAATGCTGAAGCTTGCAGACAAGGTAGTCGGCATGCTCATCCGGAACAAGGAAAAGGACGGGCTTTATGATGAACTGAGTATGGACAACTGGGATTGGCCTACGGGAGTTGCCCTGTACAGTATGTACAAGGTGTATAAAAAGACCGGGGACCCAAAATACCTGGATTACCTGGTAAAATGGTTTGAGGATCAGCTTCGGAAACCGATTCCGCACAGAAATGTCAATACGGTATGCCCCATACTAACCATGGTCTGTCTGTATGAAGAGACAGGAAACCAACAGTATATTCCGCATATACAAACCTGGGCGGACTGGGTCATGCAGGTAATGCCCCGAACAGAATACGGTGGTATGCAGCATATGACTATTGACAGTGATAATACCCAGCAGCTGTGGGACGATACCCTTTACATGACAGTGCTGTTTCTTATGAAAACGGGAAAGCTTTTCAGGAATGAGACATACATGAATGAAGCAAAATACCAGTTTCTGATTCATATCAAGTACCTGCAGGACAGAAAAACCGGGCTGCTGTATCATGGATGGACCTTTGACGGCAGGCATAACTTCGCGGATGCGTTATGGGCCAGGGGAAACAGCTGGTTTACCTCAGCCACGCCGGAGTTCATCGAACTGTGCGGTACTGAGGATTGCGTAACGAGGTTTATCGGAAATGCCTGGATGGAACAGGTGAAGGAATTGATCCGACATCAGGCTGAAAATGGTTTGTTTACAACATTGCTGAACGACGAGACCTCTTATTATGAAACCTCCGCCTCAGCCGGTATAGCCTATGGTATTCTAAAAGGCGTGAGGATGGGCATTTTAGCGGAGGAATACCTTGAATATGGGAAAAAAGCAGCTTATGCAGTTATTTCACAAATTGATGACACCGGGATGGTCAATGGGGTATCCTATGGAACAGGCATGGGTAAAAATCTTGAATATTATAGAATGAGACCCATTGTCCCCACTGCTTACGGTCAGGGCATGACCTTCATGATGCTGACCGAACTGATATGAATCTGAAAGCCCGGGTTGAAGGGAAAAGCTGCATTCGAATAAATACGAATACAGCTTTTTAAATATTTTCGCTCTTGCCTGTTGACAATTGTAATCAGGCTTGATATGATATGGTTACAGGTGTAACCATATTGAAAGGTGATGTATATGAGCACAAATAAAATCAGTCTGACAACTGCGGAATGGACCGTCATGGAGTGTCTTTGGGAGACAGCACCCATCACAGGGCGCGAAGCTGTGGAAATCCTGAATCAGCGAATGGGGTGGAACCGCAGTACAACCCTCACATTATTGCGCCGCCTGGAAGCGAAGGGTGCAGTTTTGGGAGATGCCAATGAAAACATGAAGACCTTCCGGCCTCTGTTGCATCGGGAGGACGCAGCTTTGCAGGAGACGAAAGATTTCCTGGGCAGGGTTTATAATGGCAGCCTGAGTCTGATGGTAAGTTCGCTTACAAGGAAGCAATCCCTGTCGCAGCAGGAGATTGAAGAACTCTACGCGTTGCTGCGGGATTTGGAGGCGAATAAAAATGATTGAATGGTTCATAACCTCAAGCATCCTGATTGCAATGGTCATCGCGATGCGATATATCCTCAGAGGGAAGGTCAGCCTTCGGCTGCAATATGCGTTATGGGTACTGGTTCTCGTACGCCTGCTAATCCCGCTTAGCATCGGCAACACCAGTTTTAGCGCTATGAGTATGGTGGAGAAGACCGGGATATACGCAAATGCCGAAGAATACCTGAGTAAGGCAGAAGAATCGCAAACAGCTATCAACAACAACCTGATCCTGCAGGATAACAAAAACCCTGAAAACGGCGCTATGAAAGAGGTTCAGGAGTATACTGAACAAAATGGAAACAAAAATCTTTACAATGACTTATATAG
>JAEZBW010000436.1 GCA_023426765.1 Bacillota bacterium | reverse complement strand
TCCTTGCCGTACTACGCTGATTGCTGCGGCAAACCCCTGCAAATGCGGGTTTTATCTGGATGAAACCCGGGAATGCACCTGCTCGCAGCCGGAAATAAAAAGCTATCTGGGAAGGCTTTCAGGCCCTCTATTAGACAGGCTGGATATCCAGGTGGAAGTGCCTACGTTGAAATACCAGGAACTGAATGAAGAACAGGAAAAAGCCGAAGCGTCCCGTGAAATCCGCAACCGTGTGAACAAGGCCAGGGAAATTCAACAGAAGCGCTTTACCGGAAAGGGAATTTACTGCAACGCACAAATGTCGCATTCGATGATAAACCAGTATTGCCGTCTGGGGAAAGAAGAGTCCGTCCTGATGTGGGAGGCGTATCTGAAGCTGAACCTGACAGCCCGTGCGCACAACCGCATTTTAAAGGTAGCCCGGACCATTGCAGATCTGGAGGGGACGGAAAGCATCAGTTCCGTCCATATTGCAGAGGCAATACAATACAGGGCTTTGGACAGGAATCTGTTCAGATGATTCATCAAAACAAGGCGAGGGAGAAAAACTATGAACCCTGAGTTAAGAGAATGGATATGGCTGGCCAATCTGCAGGGCATCATCACCCGAAAAAAGGTTGAATTGCTGAGAATCTTTGATACCCCGAAGGAAATTTTCCAGGCCGATGCCTTTGCACTGGTTCAGACCGGAATACTCAACCGTGAAAATATCAACGCCATCCTGTCTCCAGCAGCGAGGGCCGAAACCGACAGAACCATGGAAAGTCTGGAACAGCACAACATTGAGGTGATAACACTCGCTGATGAAAATTATCCTCATCTGTTGAAAAACATTTGCGATCCACCCGTCTGTCTTTATGTGAAGGGAAAAATCCTGAATGAAGAGCCCTGTGTCGGGGTGGTCGGATCCCGGAAGGCCTCCGGATATGGGGTATCGGTTGCGAAGAAAATTTCCTCCGAATTGTCTCAGTACCATATCTGTGTGGTCAGCGGCATGGCCAGGGGAATTGATACCGCCGCCCATCTGGGGGCATTGACAGCGGGAGGCCGGACCATCGCGGTTTTTGGCTGCGGTTTGGATATCGTTTATCCCCCTGAAAACAAAAAGCTGATGGATCGGATTATTGAAAAAGGCGCTGTTGTGTCCGAATACCCGCCGGGTGTTCTGCCTGCACCGCATCATTTTCCCATTCGAAACAGGATCGTCAGCGGTATGTCGGTTGGCATTCTCGTGGTTGAAGCCGGGGAGAAAAGCGGTTCACTGATTACAGCGCAGCTGGCCCTGGAACAGGGCAGGGATGTGTATGCCTTGCCGGGCAATGTCATCAGCATTAACAGCAAGGGAACCAACAAACTGATTCAGGATGGGGCAAAGCTGGTCACTTCCGTGGAAGATATTCTGGAAGAGGTCGTGTGGTTTAAAAGCCTGGAAGAAAAGCCTGTGCTGGATCTGGAGAGCTATAGAAATAAAAGGAGCCTGCACGAAACCCTTGATACCGATGAGCAAAAGGTGATGGAAATGCTGTCCATCGAAGCCCTGCAGATTGATGAAATACAAAGAAAGCTGGCTTGTGAGCTGCCTTTGCTGCACCGTGTTCTGCTTAGCCTGGAAATGAAGGGTTTGATTAAAAGAGAAGCGGGAGGCAGATACAGCCTTGAAGTCTGATTCGTTCCTGTTGGAATAATGCTCATCGCAACTATGGAATTATTACACATCTTACTCTCCATAATTATTTGTTTCATTTAAGATATTCATGAAACTTTTCGGTAATGATTACGTCTATATCATCTGGGAGAACTCTTGGAAAAGTGTATATTGAATAAGATCCCGAATTCAATGGCAGTAAGCCCGCATGGTGTCGTTTGCTTTTACATGCCCATGCGTGTTTATTATGAATAAGCCCGCTTTCCAGGCCGACTCCCGGTGTAAACAGATCCTACCCGTGAACAGTAATGATTACTCCGGCAGGGACTTTTTCCAGCCTATAAATTAAAGGGAATGCTTTTATTAAATATGATATAATTTTTAAGTTAAGCGCTTATAAAAAAGAGGTGTGTATTTTGCGGAAGAGAAAATTCAAAGGTTCAGCTCTGGTCGTATTCATTTTACTTTTTACTGCTGTGATGAATGGCGCTTCCGGGGTATTGGCAGCCCCTGCCGGTAAAGATGTTACTTTGGAAATCACCGGAGGGTTTGGCGGGATTGCCAAGCTTGGCGCCTGGTCTCCCATTCAGGTGAAAATCAATGCTTCAGGCCGCAGTATTACAGGTGAACTACAGGTGGAAGCCAATCTGGATCAGGGCAGAAGAATCATCATCGCCAAGCCCATCGAGGTGAAAACCGGGGCGGAGGAGAATTTCTATTTTGAGATCCCTGTCGTATCGGCAAAAAGAACGATCAGCATCCGCCTTGTTGAAGGTAAGAAAACCCTGGCTGAAGAAGAGTATTCGTTTTCACGCCTGCTGCCGCCTGAAATCATGTTGATAGGTGTTTTATCAGACGACCTTGATGCTTTCGGATATCTGAACGGTAATACAGTACCGGTGGCATCAGATATGTATTATGACGAAAAGATGAAGTTGATGATGGCTGCAGGGCAGATACCGATGGCAACAATGCCGGCTCAGGCCGTAACCGTCTCTCCCAGCTATCAAAAAAGGCAGGCTGTTGTGGTCAACCTGAACAGAGATTCCTTTCCTGAAAAATCCGAAGTGATGGATGGCTTTGACTTTTTGATCATCAACCAGTTCGATACTTCGCTGTTAAGCGAAGGCCAGCTGTCGACGCTGGAAACCTGGGTGGATTCGGGCGGCGTTCTGATGCTGGGCACCGGGATGAACTGGCAAAAGGTTTATCACGGGCTTCCTGAAAGTTTGAAACTTTTTAGTATAAACAAAACGGGTGATCTGGATGCCTCACCCATGCTGCAGAGTTATACCGGAAAGAACGCTTCGGGAATGACACTCAGGCTGGCACAGGGAACGCTGGGGTTTGAATATATTTCCCCTGCTCCGGATGCCAAGCCGGGTGAACCCAACCGTTGGCTGGATAATGATGTGTTTTCGGGGAATGCCCAAAATCCGCTGGTCATTAAATACAGGAAGGGGATGGGATCGGTTCTGGTTTTCACCTTTGATCCAGGTGCCGAGCCTTTCGTGTCCTGGGCGAGTCGAACTGTCTTCTTTGAAAACACATTCAAGTTTATTGGCATGAGTTTTCAAAAATATTATGAAATGGGAAACGGGTATTACCAGAGACAGATTTACAACGGCAACAACCTGCAATATCTGGCTACCGAAGTTCCCAGCGATAAAAAACCGCCCTTTATCTGGATGTTTGCCACTCTTGGTATCTATATCCTCATCGCCGGGCCGGTGCTGTACATCATCCTGAAGCAGATGGATAAACGGGACTGGGCCTGGGTCTGCATTCCCGCCCTGTCGATTCTGTTCCTGGGGGGGATGTACGTTTTAGGGTTCAAAACCCGTTATCATTCGGCAGTACTGAACACCGTATCGCTGGTTCAGGTGGCTCCCGGAGGGAATGAAGCCGCCGTATCCTCAACCATCGGTGTGTTCAATGACAGAAGGGGTACACTGAAGCTTGAATACAACACCGGCAACGGGTTGAAAACTCCTTTCATCCAAAACAACGATTATTATGGGTACCGTTATTATGGTGATAATGTAGAAGCGCAGGTTGTAGGCAAATATACCATGGGCGATCCCGCAATCTTTGAACAGTATGATGTGATGCTGTGGACCCCGATGATGCTCAGAGCCGAGAAAACCATATCGTTCGGAGGGGACATCCTGAAGGATCTCTACCTGAAGAATGGAAAGCTGATGGGCAGTATTAACAACACAACACCGTATGATCTGTTGGATACGGTTGTACTAGTGGGTAATCGTATCATCCCTGTCGGGGATATTCTGGCCGGAGAGGCCAAATCGGTGAACATTTCCCTTAGCAGCAAAGAGGTTTACAAGCAACCTGAAGAATATCTGGACGGTGTCTTTGGCCGCAGCTATTACAGCAATCCCAGGGATGTTCCATCAAACTTCCAGGAAATGATGCAAAGGCGCAGGATCTTTGAAAACTATATCAATGAAAGCTACAATATGCAGATGGGGAAGACAAAGTTTTCCCTGCTGGCCAGGAACAGACAGGAGATTGATTACGGCCTCACCGTCAATGACAAGCAGCCTCAGAAATACAATCAGAACCTGATTCGCGCGGAATCGGATTTTTCCTTTCAGTCAGGTCTGGAGGTGGAAATCCCTGCAGGAATCATTATTGCCAGTATGTATCAAAACAAGGAAATCGGCTGGCAGGAAGGCAACTATGGCATTCGTGTGAACAATGTGGGAGAGATGGAATTCCAGTTCAACCTGCCCGAAAAATTAACGGTGACGGGGTTCAACCTTTCTGTGGAAAATTATATCCCCCTTTATGTAAAATATAACATGGAGGACAACCGGAACAACAGCAGATGGCAAACCGAAGTGCTGTCAAACAGCTATGAATATTCGCTGTACAATGTTAAAACCCGCACCTGGGATACCATTGAAGCGAAAACAGTCATCGATCAGGACGCCTACCGATATATCGGATCGGGCAATGAAGTACGTATGAAAATTACAGTCGCAGAGCTGGCACAACAAAACATGGAAGATGGAAAGCAATATGAAATGGAGCTTTTAGGGATGCCGGAAATTACCGTCCGGGGGGTGGCAAAATGATGGTACATGTGGATAACCTGACAAAACGCTACAAGGGCACCTTGGCGGTGGATCAACTGACGATGGAAATTCCGGCGGGCGAGATATACGGCTTTGTGGGGGCAAACGGCGCCGGAAAAACAACCACCATGCGTATTATCGCCGGGCTGCTGGCTCCAACCTCGGGAAAGGTCTATATTGATGGAATCGATGTATCGAAAGAGCCCCTGCAGGTAAAAAAGCATATCGGATATATGCCGGATTTTTTCGGGGTGTATGATGACCTGAAGGTTTCCGAATATATGGATTTCTATGCCGGACTTCAGGGCATACCGAAAAGCAAAGCGGCGGGTTTGATCGATTCTCTGTTGGAACTGGTGCGTCTGACGCATAAGCGGGACGCTTATGTGGATACATTGTCCAGAGGCATGAAGCAAAGGCTTTGCCTGGCACGCAGCCTGATTCACGATCCGAAGTTTTTAATCCTCGATGAACCTGCATCGGGCCTTGACCCGCGGGCCAGGGTAGAGATGAAGGAGATCCTGAAGGAATTGAGAACCATGGGAAAAACCGTCCTGATCAGCTCCCATATTCTGCCCGAATTGTCCGAATTGTGCACCTCCATCGGCATTATAGACTCCGGAAAGCTGATTGCCAGCGGCTCGGTTTCAGAGATTGTTGAAAAATTGTCCCGCTCGGGCAAGGTGAAAATCAAGGTTGCCGGGCAGGAGGAGGAAGCGGTGCAGGTGCTGATGGAAATCCCAGGAATCGGTTCCATCAGCTCGGTATCGGATTTGATTGAGGTGGATGTATCGGGCGGTAACGAAGCCTGTGTTCAAATTCTAAGAATCCTTGTGGAGAAGGAGATTCCGGTAGTGTCCTTCCAACCGGTGGAGGGTTCGCTGGAATCCGTGTTCATGCATTTAACCGAAAGGGGGAATGGGGATGAAAACTAACCGGAAAAAATACAAAGGAACCGTCCCCTTAAGCGCATCGAAAGGGGGAGTTGGAATTGAAAATGAAAGCTGAAAATATCATAAAAGAATCGTCCCCTTTTGTTCTGAAACTGAATCCGATCCTGGAAAAGGATATGAAAACAAAGCTGCGGGGCTGGCGTTCAACTATTTTAATCAGCTGTTATGTGATCCTCCTGATCAGCATTTTGTTTGTTTACTTCGCAGGCAATAGTATTTTCAGCCCTTACAACACCCAGGGCTTCAACCCGAGAATGGCAATTGACGCCTACAACCTGATCATCACTTTCCAGTTTGCCCTGTTGTTCCTGGCAGTTCCTGCGATTACTGCGACCTCCGTCAGCAGCGAGCGCGAAAGGCAGACGTTGGATTTAATGTTGGTCACCAATACACCCGCCCGCAAAATCATCATGGGCAAGATCATGGTTTCTCTGGCACACACCATGCTGCTGCTGATTGCGTCCATGCCGGTCATCGGTGTCGTGTTCTTTTTTGGCGGCATCGGTTTTCTGGATATCTTCAAGCTGTTGCTGTTCTATGTACTCACATCGTTTTTTGTGGCCAGCTGCGGTGTGTTTTTCTCAACCGTGTTTAAAAGAAATATCGTCGCCATCATCACCACCTATATCTTCCTGGGGCTGATTACCTTTGGCCCGTTTATTGCATTTGCAGCGTTCACATTAATCAAACAGCGATATAACATGTCAGGCTTCAACCCCGTATACCAGGATTTCGTCGCGATGCTGTTTCCTTCATCGGTATTCGGGTTCACAAGCTTCTATTTCGGAGGTTCCGGCATGAACATATATTATGGATATGCCGGCGGGCTTGGTGTTTTTTCCAGTGTGGCACAGGAAATCGAACAGCAGATCGCGGTTGCTCCGGGTATTTGGAAATTACTGCACCCCTGGCTGGTAAACGGCCTGTTTAACATTTTGGCATCGGTGGGGCTGATTTTCTTCAGCTCACGCATTTTGAACCCAATACACAGGAAAAGGTAAACCATGGAACAGAAATGGATTGACCAGGCGTTGAAGCCATTAAAAAGAAAAATGCATTTCCAGGCCGGCCTTCAGGTGCTTCAAATTCTGTTGGCCGCTGCCGGAGCGGTTTCACTGGTATTAACCCTTTTATCGCTGGTGATGGTGATCCCGTTCGTACGGATGAAGCTGCTGTACATCCTTGCAGCTTCTCTTCCGGCTGCGCTCCTTGGTGCCATGTTTATGGTTCCGTCACGAAATAAGGTTATGATACAGGCAGACAGCCTGGGTTTAAAAGAACGCGTGATCACTGCCTGGTACCTGAAGGATGATCCTTCACCGGTTGCACAATTGCAGCGGGAGGATACAAAGGCAGCATTAAATGGTGTGAACCTGGCGGCTGCATACAGCTTAACCGTGTTGAAGAAATTGTTGCTGGCAGCCTGTATTATGCTGCTGGCAGCTTTTACGCTCTCATTCATACCGGGCAGGGTTTCACGGCAGACGCAGCTTCGGGAAGCCCTAATCACCGAAATGAAGGAACAGGAAAAGGAAATTGAAGAAAAGGTAAAGGAACAGCAGCAGAAGCATCCCGAAATGACACAGGAGCAGCTGCAGCAGCTTCAGGAAGCGCTGGAAAAGCTGAAGGAAGCGTTAAAACAGGCCAAGACTGAGGAAGATGCCCTGAAAGGGTTGGCACAGATGGAAAATCTGATGGAAAAGCTGCAATCCCAGGATCCCCTGCAGGATCTGAAGGAAATGGAGAACGCACTGGCAGGCTCATCGTTAACCGAGGAACTGGCTGAAGCCCTGAAAAACAAAGATGAAGAAGCGATGAAGGAAGCCCTCGAACAGTTAAAGAAAGAGCTGGAGGATGCCCAGGCGCAGAAGGAAATGGCAGAAATGCTTGAAAAGGCAGCCTCGGAAATCGGGGACAACCCAATGCTGGCTGAAGCGTTAAAAAACCTGGCAGCCTCTGCTGCTGCAGGCTCCCAAACAAGCGGAGAATTAGCGCAAAGCTTATCCGAATTATTGGAGCAAACCCAGGCAAATGCCGAGGGTCAGCCGGCTTTTACACAGGCAGCCGGAGAAATCGGTAAAGCTTCATCCAATGCGCGCAGGGCCATAGCCCAGGTGGATCAAAGCGTTAAAAACGGGCAACCCGGCGGCAGCGGATCCAAAACAGCTCAGGGAGAGGGCAACCAGCCTGGGAAACAGGGTCAGGGACAAGGTCAGGGCCAGGGAGAAGGACAGGGCGAAGGCAAAGGCCAGGGTCAGGGCCAAGGCCAGGGCCAGGGCCAGGGCCAGGGTCAGGGCCAAGGTCAAGGTCAAGGTCAAGGTCAAGGCCAGGGTCAAGGTCAGGGAGGTGGCCCAGGTGCCGGAGAAGGATCAACCGGTGAAGATCAGGGTTACAATGAAGGAGATCAAGTGGGGAGTGGAAGAGCACCCGGATCACGCAAAGAGAATGATTATCAGCGTATTTATGTTCCTGATCGGCTGGGTGGAGAAGGCAACGAATCAACCCTGTCGGGGCAGAAGCTGGAGTCGGGCAGCAGTACTTTCAGTGAGGCGGATGGCGCTCCGGTTCAAAAAGGTGCGATGATGCCCTGGCAGGAAGTTTTAACCGAATACCGGGATGAAGCCGTGCAGACCATGGACAGCCAGGATATTCCGCCGGGCATGAAGGATCTGGTCAGGGATTATTTCAGTTCGCTACAGTAGGAAAAGTAATACGAAAAATTATATAAGCAGCTGAACGATGATAAATATATGCGATTATCTCAGGAGGAACACTGTCATGCAGACGCAACAGGAAGATTTTAAAAAGGTACTGGAAACCGTGAGCAGGATCGAGCAGGAGGTTTCCCGCCATATGATAGGGCAGAAGGAGGTCATCCGCCAGGTGATTTTGTGCATGCTGGCCGGAGGTAACATCCTTCTTGAAGGAATGCCGGGCCTGGGGAAAACCAGGCTGGTGAATACACTGGGAAAGGTCATGGGGCTGGAGTTTTCCCGCATTCAGTTTACGCCCGACCTGATGCCTGCCGACGTTACCGGTACAAACCTCGTCAGCCGCAAGGAAGGCGGAGAGGGCATGTTCCAGTTTCAGCCCGGACCGGTGTTCAGCAATATCGTGCTGGCCGATGAAATCAATCGTGCCACACCCAAAACACAAAGTGCAATGCTGCAGGCCATGCAGGAAGGGACCGTAACGGTGGCGAACACAACGCACCGGTTGCCGCAGCCTTTTTTTGTACTGGCTACGCAAAACCCGATTGAAATGGAGGGAACCTACCCGTTGCCCGAAGCGCAGATGGACAGGTTCCTGTTCAAGCTGGACGTGCCATTCCCGGATTTGAACGAACTGAAAGGTATCATTCAGCTGACCACTGCGAATAAAACCGAAGAATTTGAAGCCGTCACAAATGCCGAAAAAATCCTTCGCATTCAAAGCGTTTCCAGGGAACTGCCCATTGCCGAACCGGTACTGGATTATGCCTTAAGGCTGGTCATGGCAACCCATCCCGAAGAGAGCGGTTCACCGGAAATAACCAAAAAATATGTGCGTTATGGCGCAAGCCCCCGTGCTGCACAGGCCATCATCGGCACCTCCAGAATTCGCGCACTGTTAAGCGGCAGATACAATGTATCCTTCGAGGATATACAAAAGGTCGCCTATCCTGCCCTTCGGCACAGAATATTCCTGAATTTTGATGCAGTTTCCGATGAAATGATGCCGGACAAGTTGATCGATGCGCTGCTGAAGGATGTGAAAACCCATTCATGACAATTCTCGATAATGAGACGCTGAAGAAAATACAAACACTTGCGCTGCAGGTAAATGTTCCTTTATCCGGGCAGGCATCGGGCAACAGAAAATCCAGAAGCAAGGGAAGCTCGGTGGAGTTTTCAGACTTCAGAGAGTATGTTCCCGGCGACGATTTCCGCCGGATAGACTGGAACGCTTACGGGCGTTTCAACAAGCTGTTCGTCAAGCTTTTCATGGAGGAACGG
>JAEZBW010000279.1 GCA_023426765.1 Bacillota bacterium | reverse complement strand
ACATTAGATCGTTATAAATATGTAAGTAACTTTCATTTATACGGATATTGTCTAATGACCAATCATATTCATCTGTTGATAAAGGAGAATGATGAGCCTGTTTCTGATGTAATGAAAAGAATATCCAGCAGTTATGTTTTCTGGTATAATCAGAAATATGACAGAACAGGACATTTGTTCCAAGAGCGTTATAAAAGCGAAGCAGTAGATAATGATTCATATCTTCTTACTGTGTTACGTTATATACATCGGAATCCAATCAAAGCAGGTTTATGTAAGGAATTAAAGGATTATAAATGGAGCAGCTTCAATGATTATTTTAAAATATCTGATTTTACGGACACTGCATTTGTCAAAAGTTTGTTTTCAGAAAACGCAGAGCAGGCAATAAATGCATACTGCGAGTTCATGATGAAAGAACAGGATGATTATTGTCTTGATGAAGACAAAACGGATTTTACAGATGAGAAATTGGAACAATTACTCATGGGATATGGGTTAAATTCAAGTAAAGAGGTTATAATGCTTGACAAAATAAAGCAAATGGAGATTCTGAAAAAGCTTAAGTTATTGGAAGGTGTTTCGATAAGGCAATTGTCAAGAGTAACTGGTATAGCAAGAAGTTTCATCGCTAAACTATAAAACAAAGGCAAGGAATATAAGCCAAGGTACCTGACCCAATGATCAAATTGAGCCAAGGTACCTGTCCCCAGTGGTCATCGCTAAACTATAAAACAAAGGCAAGGAATTTAAGCCAAGGTACCTGACCCAATGATCAAATTGAGCCAAGGTACCTGTCCCCAGTGGTCAAATTGAGCCAAGGTACCTGTCCCCAATGGCTTAATAGTTTTCACATTTGACTTCAAAGAAGGCCTGGGGGTGCTTGCACACGGGGCATACCTTCGGGGCGGATGTGCCGATGTGGATATGGCCGCATTTCTTACAAACCCATACCACCTGATCTTCCTTGACAAAAACCGAACCATCGTTGATGGTTTGCAGCAGCTTGTTAAAACGCTCTTCATGAGCCTTTTCAATTTTAGCCACATTCTCAAACATCAGCGCAAGTTCCTTAAAGCCCTCTTCCCGGGCGGTCTGCGCGAACCCGCTGTACATTTCGGTCCATTCGTAATGCTCACCGGAGGCGGCATCCTCTAAATTCTTCGGGGTATCCAGGATGCCATGAAGATACTTAAACCATATCTTCGCATGAAGCCGCTCATTTTCAGCGGTTTCCTCAAAAAAGTCTGCAATTTGTTCATAACCGTCTTTTCTGGCCTGGTTCGCATAGAAGGTATACTTGTTTCTGGCCATGGATTCACCGGCAAAAGCGGTTTTCAAATTTTCTTCGGTTTTTGTCCCCTTGATATCCATTGAAATACTCCTTACTTTCGGTTATTTGCTCTATTAATATTTACGCATACAAGAAAATTATACCACATAACTGGCAGAATGAAACAAGGAATCTGCAATCTGCACTTGAATAGGCTAACGAAACTTGTGAAAAATAGAACTGATGAATGGCAGCCAAACAAGTTCCGTACATTTACAAAGGGAGGTATTTCGGAAAACATGCAGAAAACATGCGCACCATGGTTTGATCATCGTAACCAGACAGACTTCAAGCATTTAAAACCCGGTATGCATGATCGGGTGCTTTTTTCCGAACGATTTCCTGTCGTCTGTCAATAACCGCTTTCCGACATAATGGTCAGGGAAACGCATTCAAAATGGCTGATTCCCGGGGAGAATAAAAAATGCACATTACAGGAATGGTGGATAACGATCATACCCAGGAAGTATTGGAAGCTGTTAAAACATTTTTAAGCGTCGAGAACAAAAAAGTGAGTATTACGGAGGTTGAAAACCGTCTGAAAAACCGGGGAACCTGGCAGGATTACTGTGCAGCGTTAAGCCAGGCCGGAACAGATGTGTTAATCCTTCGAATCAGGGAGGATCAGCTTGAAGAAGCGCTGAACACGCTGCCCATCGATTCGCTTATCGTGAATGATTACAGACAATGGAAGATGATTTATGACATTATCGGACAGGATGCGAAAAATTCCTTTAAAGATTTGGTGGTAATTTTAAATAGCGATATTATTAAACCTTCGGATTTTTCCGATGAAATGAAATGTAGGTTGTTACGATATGGTTTCAATGCCGAATCGAAGGTTACAACCTCCAGTACGGGCGAACCCTCCATCAGCGGACAGTTTCTCTGCTGTGTTCGGGAGAGGCTGACATCGGCAAGCGGAAGAACTGTAGAACCTCAGGAGTTTGTAATGAATCTGAGCGTGATGAACAATGACCCGTACGATATATTGGCGGCAGCTTCTTTGGCTGTGCTGCATGATGTTGATTTGAATAAGGTTTGCGACAGGGGACCGAATTAACACAAATCCTCTAAAATTTGGTCAAATCGAGTAAAAACCGTTGCATAACTGAGTTTCAGTGGTTATAATAGGATTAGTATACGGAAAATTCTGCCTTTATGGGGAAAGAGGCAGATGAGGGATATTTTCCCGATAAGGTGCCGGATATCTTCATGATCCTCTTTACTGTCTGGCGTATGGCATATCCGGGGGGAACAATGCTGCAGGCAACCTGAAGGTCGCACCTGCACGCTGTTAGCGATAAAAGTAGAAAGAAAACTTCTAAAAGCATGATATTTGGAATAAGCATATCATGAGATGAATTTAGTTTAGATACGAAAGACAGAGAGGAGTGGGGTATTTCCATGTCCGGTAATTTTTTGGAGAACAATTGTACCAGTTTATCCGGCAAAATCGCATCAAAACCGGAATTCAGCCATGAGATCTATGGCGAGGGGTTCTATTTGGTCATGGTTGAGGTATCCAGACTAAGCGATACATACGACCATATACCCGTCATGTTTTCCGAAAGGCTTCTGCCGGTTGATGAGTTTACCGCAGGGAAGCTGATCACGGTTGAAGGTCAATTCCGAAGCTACAACAATTATAACAATGAAACCAATCACAAGTTAATGCTGACGGTTTTTGCCCGTGACATTATCCTGATGGATTCGTCCGATGAGGTAAAGGTTCCGAACAGCATATATCTGAACGGGTTCATCTGCAAAAAGCCCATTTACAGAACCACACCCTTTGGAAGGGAAATTGCAGATATTCTGCTGGCCGTTAACCGGGCTTATAATAAATCAGATTACATACCTTGTATTGCGTGGGGCAGGAATGCCAGGTTTGCCAGCCATTTTGAAATCGGTGACAACATTAAGGTATGGGGCCGAATACAAAGCAGGCAATACCAGAAAAAGTTTCAGGATGGAACAGTCGAAGACCGTACGGCATATGAGGTTTCCATTTCTAAAATGGAAATCAGCAAGGACAATAACAACGCCCATAAAGAGGACGAGGAATGACGGCCTGCTCTGTATTGAATGTGCACATTAAGGAATAATATTCTTATCTGTGCCTGCGGCAGCAGTATTGTAAGAAAAGCGGAAAGGAATGATTACCGATGATAAAGGTTGTTTTTGGAACAAAAGGTGTCGGAAAAACGAAATACCTCATCGAGGATGTTCATACTATCATTAAGGAATGCAAGGGCGACATCGTCTTTATCGATACCAGCAATGAACTGATCACCGACCTTCGCCATGAAATCCGTTTTGTGAATATTTCTGATTTTCCCATCGACAATCTTAGTGCGTTTTATGGTTTCATCAGCGGGCTGGTTGCCGCCAATTACGATATTGAAGCCCTGTATGTCGACAGGCTGGATCTGATAGCCGATAAAGACAACGAATATAAAAAATTCTTTGATAAAATCAAGGAACTGAATAAGAAGTTCAACATCCGTTTTGTGTTTTCCATCAGTGGGAATATTAAAGATATCCCGGATGACATTCAGAAGGAGTACGCTTGCTGAAAAATACCGTACAAACCGGGTTGTTTGAAACGAATTCCCCATAATGGTCCGGCTGGCTGCGTCTGATAAACGCAACAGGGAACAGGCATGAAACCACGAACCATATCGATAATAGTATACTTAAGAATAGGAAGCTGTTAAACCAGCTTCTTTTTTACTGCTCGGAGGTAACAACAGATAACCATCCGCTCCATACTTTTTTTTCGTCTTCAATTCATGTACAATAAAAAAGAACCGTACATAAGATGAGGAGAAAAAAACTTTGTTTGTTTCAGTGGTTATACAAAACAGCACAAGAGAATACGACAGGTTTTATGATTACAGGGTTCCCGAAAGCCTTGAAGCATATAGCCAGCCCGGAATCAGGGTTCTGGTTCCATTTGGCCGGGGGGAGGGCATTCGGGAAGGCTTCGTCATGGAAATAAAGGAAGAAAGCAACTTTAAGGGGCTGAAGGACGTTTGCCAGGTAATCGATGAAACTCCCGTATTAACACCCGAATTGATGCAGTTAAGCCAGCTGATGAAAAAAAGGTATATCTGCACGCACGATCTGGCCATTCGCTGTATGATCCCTTCAGGGCTCGGGCTGATGTACAGGCGTGAGGTTCTGCTAAAGAGCAATCCCCCGGCAGAACGAGACAACGTGGAAACAAACGATGTCAACCAGGCTCCCCAAACCCAGCCCACTTCACCCCTTCAGGTTACTAAAGCACTCAATTCCGAGGAACAGCTACTGCTGGACATCCTAACCAGTCATAAGGGTGCCATTTTTATCGATGAACTGCGGGAAACTCTGAAAAAACCGGTGCTAAAGCTGTTAAAGGGGCTGGAAGAGAAAAATCTGATAGAAATCGTCAACCATTATCAAATGAAAGCGCGTGCGAAAACCATCAAGGTGGTCTGGCCGGCGGTTGAAATGGATGAATACCAGGAGATGATCGCCAACAACCAGATCCGGAACATGAACACGCTGCGCCTGATGGAAATGCTGTATGAAGAGGGGCAGATTCCTGTCCACGAGCTGAACGCGCTGGGGTTTTCATCGGCAGTTCTTAAAAACATGCAGAAGAAAGGGTATATCTTATTTTCTGAAGAACCGGTTGAAAGAAATCCGCTGGATGCGGTGGAAGTGCTGAAAACTGAACCATTGCACCCGACACCATGCCAGAAGAAAGCACTGGATGAAGTTCACAACGCTATTTCACAAAACAATTATGGGGAGATTTTGCTGCATGGGGTTACAGGCAGCGGTAAAACTGAAGTTTATCTACAGGTGATTCAGCAGGTGATCGAGCAGGGGAAAACAGCGATCATGCTGGTACCGGAAATCGGATTGACCCCGCAGACCGTCCGGCAATTCAAGGGAAGGTTCGGTGATGGCGTCGCAGTATTGCATAGCCGCTTGTCCATGGGGGAACGTTTTGACCAGTGGAACAGGATTCGGGATGGAGAGGTCAGGGTCGTTGTAGGCGCCCGCTCCGCCGTTTTCGCTCCCCTTTCCAACCTGGGCGTCATCATTATCGATGAAGAGCATGAAAGCTCCTATAAATCCGACAGAACCCCGAAATATGATGCAAGAACCATCGCTGCCGCCCGCTGCCGTTTCAGCAACGGAATCGTGTTGTATGGATCAGCCACTCCTTCTGTTGAGAACTACTGGAGAGCGGTCAATGGAAAAATAAAGCTGGTTGAAATGCTGGAAAGAACAAACAACAAGCCGCTTCCCGAGGTTCTGACCGTTGATATGCGCAGTGAAAGGGAGAACGGCCTGCGCAGTGAGCTTAGCGAAAAACTGGTTGCACAGCTGCAAATAAATAAAGCTGCAGGGGAGCAGGCCATCCTGTTTATCAACCGACGGGGTCACTCCAATTTCATGCTGTGCCGAAAATGCGGATATATTGCTGTTTGCCCTTACTGCAGCATTTCGTTGACCTGGCATCAGGCCGAAAAACGCCTGGTTTGCCATTATTGCGGGTATGCAACAACAAAGCCAGCACAATGTCCCGCCTGCAGGGATGAAAATTTAGAGACTTATGGAATTGGAACGCAAAAGATAGAAGAGATGCTTCCGAACCTGGAGCCCGGGTTTTCGGTGATCCGAATGGATTTTGACACCACCAGCGGAAAAATGGGTCATCAAAAAATACTGGATGCTTTCAAAGAGCAGAAGATTGACGTCATGGTGGGCACGCAGATGATTGCGAAAGGGCATGATTTTTCCAATGTGACACTGGTAGGCATCCTCTGTGCCGACAGCTTGCTTGGAAGCGGAGATTACCGGGCAGCCGAAAGAACATTCCAGCTGATAACCCAGGCCTCGGGCCGCGCTGGCCGCGCCGAAAAAACCGGCAGGGTCGTATTGCAAACCCACAATCCGGACGAATTCAGCATTCAGGCTGCCATCCGGCAGGATTACAAGGCTTTTTTCGGGCAGGAAATCAATCTGCGCCGCGAATTGCAGCTTCCGCCCTTTTATCAGTTTGCGATGATACAAATATCGGGTAAGGATAAGGAAAC
>JAEZBW010000277.1 GCA_023426765.1 Bacillota bacterium | reverse complement strand
TGCCCAGTATTTCATCCGGCTTTAAAAGCTTGTTTTCAATTACCTTGCCGATGGTTACGGCCAAATCCTTCTTTCTGGCAGGCAAAAGGCCCTGCAGCTTCAGATTGAAGGGAAGACTGACCGGGTTCATCGGGCGGAACAGCATTTTTACGGCAATCATATTCGTAACCCAGCCGATAAAGCCGCCGATCAAAGCCAATAAGAATAATTTAACCAATACCATAATGCCTCCCAGCTGTCATTTTTCAAAAGCGTAAACGCAGCAATTCTTCATTTAAGTCATGAGTATAGCATAGATACATTAAAACAGCATTAAAAGTTTACCCAATCTGCATGACAATCGTTAATACGTAATGAAGCTATTCCAGACTGAAAATCTATGGATTTTTCAAAGCCTCTTTTTTTCCGTGCTTAAAAAGGCTACAATAGAACCAAGCAGAGCAGTTCGGGCTGTTAATGCTTTCAGGAGAGGTCCATTTCTTGAAGAAGACGCTTTTTTTGCAACCAGGAACTGAATCCCGTGGTACGATTATAACATTGAAAGAGATGATAACCATGAGTTACAACAAATTTTCAGAGTATCTGGTAAAGGTTTATGGCGAGAAGGTTTATAAAATACCGGTGAACCTGCCTGCAACCTGTCCGAACCGGGATGGATTGCTCAGTGCAGATGGCTGTACTTTTTGCGGAGAAGAGGGGGCCGGTTTTGAAAACCTGTCACCGCTGCTGTCGGTCTCCGAGCAGCTTGAAAAGAATATCGCCTATATTTCAGAAAAATACCATGCCCGGAAGTTCATCGCCTATTTTCAGAATTACTCCAACACCTACTTCCAGGTGGATGCTTTCAGATCATATCTGGAACAGGCCTGCATCCCGGATGTTGCAGCACTGTATGTTTCCACCCGTCCCGACTGCCTGAACAACCAGTACTATGAGGTGATGGCTGAAATCGGCAGGAAGCATTCGGTGGATATCGTTGTGGAGATCGGGCTGCAAACCGTCAATTACCACACGCTGCAGGAATTGAACCGCGGTCATGGTCTTGCCGAATTTATTGATGCCGTGAACAGGGCAAAAAAATTCGGTTTGAAAACCTGCGCTCATATGATTACCGACCTTCCGATGGATACCTTGGACGATGTGAAGGAGGGGGCCAAAATCCTTTCGGCTTTAGAAGTGGATCAGGTGAAATGTCATTCTCTTTATATCCTGAAACAGACAAAGATGGGTGAAATGTATCAGCAGGGCCTTGTACAGCCCGAATCCATGGAAGGTTTTATCGAACGGACCATCACCTTTCTGGAGTACCTTTCACCGGATATTGTCATACAAAGGCTGATTGGCCGGGCTCCGGAGGAAAGAAGCCTTTTCTGCAGCTGGGAAACCAGCTGGTGGAAGGTCGTTGAACTGATTGAGGATAAAATGATGCGCGGGCACCGGTATCAGGGAAAGCTGTTTCATTATCTGAACGGGGCAGTTTGTGTTAAATAGTGGAATACCCGGGAAGAGGCTGCACTAAACAGGGAGATGGAACAACCCGGATGTGGTTGAATTAAACAGTTAGATGGAATAGCCGGGATAAGGCTGCACAGAACATGAAGATGAAATATCACGGGGAACAGCAAAAGAATGCCCCAACAATAAAGGAGTTGATCCGATGCAAAAGATAAACGTCATTGGCGCGGGTCTTGCAGGATGTGAGGCCGCCTGGCAGATCGCACAGCGCGGCGGTAGGGTTGCATTATATGAAATGAAGCCATTGAAAAAGTCTCCAGCGCATCACCTTGACACATTCGCCGAGCTGGTTTGCTCCAACTCCCTTCGTTCGAACCAGCTGGAAAATGCAGTTGGCCTGTTGAAGGAAGAATTAAGGCGGATGAACTCGCTGATTATGCTCTGCGCCGACGAAAACGCAGTTCCTGCAGGGGGCGCCCTGGCCGTCGACAGAAAAGGCTTTTCGGAATGTGTCACCGAAAAGGTGAAAAACCATGCGAATATCGAAATCATTGAAAAGGAAATCACCGAAATCGATCCGGAACAAATTACCATTATCGCAACCGGTCCGCTGACCTCGGACGCACTGTCCGAAGAAATTACCGGCATCATCGGTGAAGCCTCCCTGTCATTTTTTGATGCGGCCGCTCCCATTGTCAAGGCTGAAACCATTAATATGGGAAAGGCTTTTTCGGCCTCGCGTTATGATAAAGGTGCTGATGACTACATCAATTGCCCCATGTCGCGGGAGGAATACCTGGCTTTTTTTGAAGCGCTTATGCGGGCTGAATCTGCTGAGGTGAAGGATTTTGAAAAAAGGCTGATTTTTGAAGGCTGTATGCCCATCGAGATCATGGCAGCCCGGGGTGTGGATACCCTCCGGTACGGCCCGTTGAAGCCTGTGGGGCTGATCAATCCCCATACCGGTACCGAACCGTATGCCGTGGTACAATTGCGTCAGGACAACCGAGAGGGTACCTTGTACAACCTCGTAGGCTTCCAGACTCACCTGAAATGGGGGGAACAAAAACGGGTATTCTCGATGATCCCAGGCCTGGAGGAAGCGGAATTCGCCCGATATGGCGTCATGCACCGCAATACCTTCATCAATTCCCCAAAGCTGCTGACGCCTGTTTATCGTTTAAGGAAACAGCATAACCTGTTCTTTGCCGGTCAGATCACCGGGGTGGAGGGCTATGTGGAATCCACTGCATCGGGCCTGGTTGCGGGAATTAATGCTTTCAGAACCAGTGCAGGGCTGGGGGAGATTATATTTCCGAACAGCACCGCCATCGGTGCTCTGGCATACTATGTGTCCACATCGTCCATGGGGCGTTTTGAGCCGATGAACGTCAATTACGGGATCATGGCCGGTGACACCGGTATCGGTCAACAGGCCAAAGGACGCCGCAGCAGGGCATTGGCGCTGCAGAACAAACGCGAGAAATATCTGCGCATAGCCAATCGATCGTTGGAAATTGTCGAAGCACTTAAAGACAAATAGAAAACTGCAACGTATATTTATTGAAAGGCAACATAGAAATTTCGGGTCAGACTTTATCAGAAAGCATGAGCGAATGAAGCTTGTATAACAATCAATGGAGGGGTCACAATGAAGAAACTATCAAAATCATTATTTTTGCTGTTGGTGTTGGTTGTGGCAGGGCTATGGCTTGCCACAGGCTTTTACACGTTAAAATCCGACGGCGGCGAGCAGGCGGTTATCACCCGGTTTGGCAAATTTGTCGGTATTGAAACCGAGACAGGCCTGAAATGGCATCTGCCGGCACCGATTGAAAAAGCCGAAATTGTAAAATGCGATGTGCTGCGCAGCATGGAGTTCGGTTACACAACAACTGCCATTGGGGATTCAAGAAATTCATCTCATTTTGAGGCAAACCCATATGAAGCATTGATGATCACCGGTGATGAAAACCTGGTAAATGCCGAAACGGTTGTGCAATATCGAATCGTTAACGTAAAGGATTACCTGTTCAACGTGAACGATCAGGAAAACACGCTGCGTATTGCTGCCGAATCCTCAATCCGAAGGGTGGTTGCAAATCATTCCATGGATGATGTGCTGACCAACCAAAAGGATTTAATACAAACCGAAATTCTTCAGGATCTTGAAGCTGTCTGTGCGCAATATCAGCTTGGCGTGGACATTACTCAGGTTTACCTTCAGGACGTATACGCTCCGGCGGATGTAGAAGAGGCGTTCAATGATGTCATCAAGGCCAGGGAAGACAAGAGCAGATTTATCAATGAAGCCAATAAATCCAGAAATGAAATTGTCCCTGCTGCTGAAGGAAATGCCGCAGAAATGCTGAATAAGGCGAACGCGTACAAGGAACAGAGAATTGCGGAAGCCAGGGGCGATGTTGAAAACTTCAGGCAGGTACTGAATAATTATGAACTGGGCAAGGAAGTAACCCGCACCAGAATGTATCTGGAAACCATGCAGGACGTTCTTCCCAATGCAAAAATCTTTATCATGGACAGTGATGATAATACCCTGAAATTCCTGCCGATTGACGGTGCATCGATAGAATAAGAGCACCGAAAATCAAAACACGGGCATTCAGGGTGAAATGAATACAGGAACCAGATTCTGTCTGGTCAGTAAAAGCCCGGCCGACGCCTGACAAACCGGAAGCATGGAGGATGATAAGATGGAACAAAACAGCCAATTCAACGGCATGGACAATAAAAAGGTCATTGATCTCGATAAGGTAAAGATGAAGGGG
>JAEZBW010000268.1 GCA_023426765.1 Bacillota bacterium | reverse complement strand
GACCGCATCAAGGCCCTGGAAAAACAGACCCAGCTCGAACCGGCCAACGTGGCCGCCTGGACGGAGCTGGGCAATCTCTATTTCGACACCGACCAGCCCGAAAAGGCCATCCCGGCCTATGAGAAGTCGCTGACTCTGGAACCGGGCAACCCCGACGTGCTCACCGATCTCGGCGTCATGTACCGCCACGTGAACAACTTTGACAAAGCGCTGGAGTGCTTCAACAAAGCCCTAGCCATCAGCGCCGGGCACGTGATCGCCAGCTACAACAAGAGCATCGTGCTGGAGCACGACAAAAACGACCGCGCCGGAGCGCTCGCGGCGCTCAAGGCTCTTGCCGCGAAGAACCCCCAAGCCGTGCTGCCCGGCAACAAGCCCGTGGCCCAGGCCATCCAGGAGCTGTCGCAATAGCGGGAGCGACGGGTGGTTTGCCGGATAAGCGTCGGCCGAGCGACGAGAAAGGCAAAAGCCCCGGGAAACCGGGGCTTTTTTTGTGGGCCAGGGCGCAGGAGGGGGAGGCTTAAGGGCGTTTGCCGTGCTCCTGGCTTTCCATGAAGGCTCGCAGCACGGCGCTTATGGCCGTCTGATAGCCTTTTTTCCTGCTGGCGCGAAACCAAGCCAGCACGTCGCGGTCCAGGCGGATGGAGACGCGCTCCTTGGTTTCGGGCAGCAGATCATCCAGACGCACGCGTTTGGCTTTGGTGGTGTTGTCCTGCCTATAAAATCACCAGAGCGTTGACATCCCCTGTCCTTACGTATAAAAGAATCAATATCTTAGGCGGCTACTGTGAGGTCTACGTCATGTCACACATAGAAATAAAAGACTTTGGATCTATAACTCACTGTGAAATTGAAGTAAAACACATAACCATTTTGATAGGCCAACAGGCCGTCGGGAAAAGTGTCATAGCGAAAGCATGCTATTTCTTTAAAGAATTTTATTCCGTGTATTTTGAAAAAGCTTTTATCCTTTGTTTAACTAAGACACAATTTGAAAAAGATGTCCTCGAAAAGTTCCAGGCCTTATTCCCTCGCTACACTTGGGAAAAGCGCGCTTTTAGCATGAAATACACATGCGACGAATATAGTATAACAATCTGGGCTGACCACTCCCGACAGGGCAGGACCAAACTCAATATTTCATATTCCAAATCTATCAACGACTATTTGAACAAATGCAAGAAAGAATATAAAAAACTACTATCAGAAAAGTCTGGAGACGAGAACAATTTTTCATTCAAAGCACTTGCAGAATATCGCGCAGCAAAAACAACCATCAAAAACTGTTTGTCTGGAACAAACTTAAATAGCCATGTTCGATCTGGGAACATTTTCATTCCAGCGTCACGGTCCTTTTTTGCTAATCTTCAAAAGAATATATTCACCTTTTTAGCAAGCAACATAGAAATAGATCCACTAGTGAAAGAATTCGGAAAAATGTATGAATCGCTTAAGCGAATATATTTAAACTACCCCAAGGGAGGACAACGGATTAGTGGGCGCCTAAAAAAAATAGGCCAAGAAATAATCAAAGGAGAGTACACGTACGAAGACGACAAGGATTGGATAACTGGGGATAATGGGAAAATTAATCTTGCAAATGCATCCTCTGGTCAGCAAGAAGCTATTCCAATGCTCATAGTACTATGCTCACTTCCATATCGCGACGACGAAAAATCTGACATCACCATTTTTATTGAAGAACCAGAAGCACACCTCTTTCCAAGTGCACAAAAAAGCGTTGTATCGATGCTATCAATCATTACCACAGAAGCAAAGTACCCTATATTCATCACGACACACAGCCCATATATATTATCAGCCATCAACATTCTAATTACCGCAGGAGATGTTGATCACAACAACAAAAAACCAGATATTACCAGTGTCATTGGAAACGCCAAGCCAATTCGCTTTGAAGATGTTGCTGCGTACAACATCACAAAAGGCCGCGCCGAATCTATTGTCGATCAAGACAACAGGCTCATTGGAGTCAACATTATCGACGAAGTATCTGATATCTTTGATCAAAACCTCGACGCCTTGCTACAAATGCAGGACTAAAGCATGCTTTACGACCACTGCACAACAATAGAAAAATGCAAGACGAAACCCTTACGCGAAAACAAGAAAAATTTTCTAATCACAAACCCTAACGGCAAGTACTTTGAAATAATAAGAATTGACGGCTGCCTCATTGATGCATCAAGTAAAAAATGCGATTGGCTTGTTTGCATCCAAGACAGCTCAAGACAACACGCCGTCTTCATAGAATTAAAAGGCACTGACATTGAATATGCTTGCGAACAATTGATAGCCACGATCAACAGTCCCGCAGTCAAGACCATTACAAAGCATTACGAAATTTTTTGTGTAATTGTCTGCTCTCGCGTCCCAAAGGGAGGGCCCAAAACACAAGCTCTGAAAAAAGCTTTCTACAAGAAAACAAAAACTCTATTGCAAATCTACACTATTGAAACGGAATGCTGTTTATAGCATTTTAAAACAATAGACATCTCCACCCCACAAAAAAAGCGCGGGCAGCCAAAGCCGCCCGCGCCGTCGCAACTACTCTCTCCCCCCTGCTAGGCAGGCTGGGGCTCCCCATCGCCTTGCGGCTCGGGGTCGGGAGGCGGCGGGACCACCGCCGCCGCCGTCACGCCCGAGGGGTGGGCGTAGCGGTCATTGAGCGTCTGGATGAACCGCTCGCTGTCGGCGATCACCGACACCAGCATCTTGCGGTATTTCACTCCCCAGCCGGCCGGCTCGGAGCGGAAAATCGAACGCCAGGGCGCGGTGTTCTTGTAAAACGCCCGCAACAACCCCTCGCGAAGCGGTCCGTGCGGATACGTCTTGGACACCAGCCGGGCCACCGACGCCGCCGACCACTTGCGCGCCAGCATATGCAGCCAGCCGGCCAGGCCAAAGCTCACCAGCAAGAATAAAATCGTGCTCCAGGCCTCGCCAAAAACCCAGCCGAGCCAGCCGGGCACCAGGCCGTTGGTGAAGGGATGGCCCGTCAGCACGTAGAGCGTCGCCAGCACCACGCCCAGCGCGCCGAAAATGGCGCAGTCGCGCGACAGCGTGCCCGAACGCCAGCGCTGCATCATGCCGCGCAGCTCCGGCACACGCACGTCCTCCACCTCGCGGGCGAGCTTCTCCAGCTCGCCGACGATGCGGTAGGCCCGCTCCACCCGCACCTGGTTCATGCGGGTGTGGATGCTGGCCATGTCCGCGTCGCGCTTGGCTTCGAAGCGCTGGCGCAAGGCCGGGTCGTCGATGGGCACGGCCGAGGTGGGCGAATAGATACGATAAAACTTGCCGGCCGTGAGGCCCTGTTGAGCCAGGGCGCGCTGCCACGCGCCCACGACCTCTTCAGGGTTGTCCTCACGGGCGGCAATGTCCATTTGGTTGAGGATGAAGATGAACTTGTTGGAATCGCGACGGTTTATCGTGGCC
>JAEZBW010000185.1 GCA_023426765.1 Bacillota bacterium | reverse complement strand
TGCAAAGCATAATTCCGGATGGCTTTCTTTTAATTTATCCTTTAAATCCGGCCTTCTTTGCAACAGTTCATCAATTTCCCGGATTTGCGGACTGATTGCAAAAGATTGCTTGCTTAAACCCTTGCCCATAATGCTTTGATTCACCATACTCGCCTCACGGTAATCATCCAAATAGACAGCCTGCCTGCAGGGTGTATTGAAAATACAGGATGATCTGCCGGATAAAAGCTTTCGGACATCTGAATCCGGTCTGATATCATCTATTGATTCTGGAAGGCCAATCGGCATATCTACCAGCATAAACCCTGCATCCTGGAATTTCGAACAAATCTCTTCAATGCTATGATATACATCCACATCAAAACCCGTATCAGATATTTCTACCGCTACCCAGCCATTCCTGCACCCATCAATACCAATAAAACTGTATCTCTTTTTATCTTTAGTTAAACTTCTGAAGGTATAAATAAATTCCTTTTCAACAGAAACAAATTCCCTTTGTGTGAAATCATGCTTTAACATAACGCTTGGCGGCTCGGATGCAACTGGTGGCTCACCCATGGATTCCATGAACTCGTGATAAAGCAAGGTGTCATCCACATCCTTAATGTAACCCATCTCTTCTTCTGTCAGATCACTCAACCCGAAACGCCGATAAATCATGCTTTGAAGTTTCTCTTCAATAACGCTGTATTCAGGCAGTTGGATTTTTACCGGCCTGGTGAGGTCTGATATATAGCATTCACTTGCATCGTGCAGTAAGCAACCCAACTGAACCCTTGAGGAATAGCCTCTGGCCCTGGCCTCTTTACAGCAGTTCAGGCTGTGCTGACCAACTGAATAAAACTGCGGAAAATGGCCATTCGCACGGGCCAGCATGGACAGTGCATGGGCAATATCTTCAATATGAATGTCTTCAATTATAGGATTTAATGGCTCGAACTTCGTTTTGGTGTAAGTTAGGATGTAGTGTTTCATGTGGCACCTGCTTTCATGATCTATCTTTGTTAGGATTGTTAGCCAAAATCAAATATTTTCTATTACTTCCTTTAGCCTCAGTTTTTTATCAAAAGCCCCACGCTCCACTACCTTTTTCATTCTTATATTATCGAAGTCTGCAAGGCTAACCTTTTTATGTTTTAATATTGCATATACTACTTCAATGAGATCTGCCAGCTCCTCTACATTGTCTGAAGCAAGGTACTCCTGCAGTTCTTCAGAAAGTTTATCATCCAGGTATTGCTTGAAGGTGTGATCATCAAGTACTTCGATTATAGTCTTTTTGCCGCTTTTCTCAATAATCTCCGGGATCTTGTCCCGTATAAGTTTGTCATATTTTGTTTTTTTCATTTTCTAACCCCATATTAATTGTGATGTTATGGTTATTTTAAACCAATAGAGTCTTTATCTCCGGTCAATTTCTTGATTCTTGCCAGAATTGCTCCATTTGTCCTGTTATGCTTTTGCGCAATTATGCTTACTTTTAACCCGGACTTAAGCTCCGCTAATAATCTCTTGTCTTCTTCATCGGACCAAGGCATTCCACCGGAAATGGGATACATCTTTTGCCCGCTGGAAGATATATTTTGAATGGTAAATCTATGATTGGGGTTGCTTTCATAAAGATCCCTTGCAAGGTTCTTTAGCTGAGCGTTATTAATCATTTCCTCATAATGAAGTCCGTTATAGGTTATGTGAAGGACAGGATATTTGCTGTTTCTCCTTAGGAGGAATTTATTCGAAATAAGCCACTCCACGATCATTTCCAGTTCTTCGCGTTCTATACAAGCAAGTTTTCCATATTCAAAGGTTTCATGTAGTTTGTATTCTTGTATCTTCTTATTGCTTGAGCCCCTAAGAACATTCAGCAATACTGTTGTACCAAAGAAATGCTTCTTGCTTATTTCAGTTACACAGTGTAAAACTGTACCAATAATCTCCATCATATTTAATCCATTAAGGTAAATTGCATCTTGAATCTGTTGTTTATCATTGGTAACTGTATTCGCAGGTTCAGCAACCTTCGTTTGATCACTGGTTGTGAATTCTTCCGTAATACCTGCTTTAACTGGTTTTATTGTATCTGAATATTTTACATTTTGGGAGAACATCGTGTTCTGTTCTTTTTTAATTGGTTGTGCTGGCTTAATCTCATGTATACCGTTATCGGCGGGTTCCTCCTTTAAGTTATAAAGAGAATAATATGCTTTCATAGTCATAAAATTGCTGCATCCTTTACCATCACGAGTAAAGTTTGTACAGCCTAAAAATGGTTGCTTCCCTTCAGTATGCTTTACAACTAAATATCCGTCGGCACACTTATCACACTTTAAAATAGACAGTTTCTTACCCTTCAGATCATTCGATAAAAAACTGCAAATCTCAGGTTCATTCGTGCACATATACAGCCGTAACCCATAAGCGTTTTTATATCTGAATTGTAAAGGGTATCCACAGATAGGGCAACGTTTCTGGTAAACCTGTTGATGCTGGTTTTCATTCCAGTTTCCCCGCAGTATAACGTTTTTATAGTTTTGCTTAATTTCTAAAAGAAACTCTGAAGGATTTTGCTCTGGCGCAATAAAGAATACTCTGTTTTTTGTCCTTGTCATTGCTACATAAAATAAGCGTCGTTCTTCGGCATATTCTATAGAATCATCCACTCTTACTACAAATTTTAAGACAGGATCATCTTCAATCTTTGAGGGAAATCCGTATGTTTCATTCCGTCCATTAACTACTATTACATTATCATAACCCAATCCTTTTGAAGAGTGTGCTGTCATAAAAGTAATATCCAACTTTGGATACTTTATAGAACGAAGTTTCCCACCACGTGATAAACGCTCAAACAGTCCGGAACGTTCAAGTCTATCACCATCAAAGCCAAAGCGTCCTAGAAGGAGTATACTGGAGGAGTTGGCTTTCCCTTCAGTTTTGTTGTATGTGATGATCTGTTCTAAGGCAACCTCAACGGCATGGGCTATTGCGTAAATAGCACCGCTTCGATTGTATTCCTTCTTTTGTTTACTAGTACTGTCATAAGTATATATTATTACCGGATCACTAATTCGTTTGGGTGATATGAGATCTTTCTGTATTTGGGATTTGTTTCTCTGAATGAAGTTTCCGGCAATGTCAATAACCTCCTGGGCATTTCTATACGTGTTAACGATCTTTAAAAGCTTACCATAGCCCATTTTCTCGCAAAACTTTGTAAATAAGGTTATATCAGAACCACTAAATGCATATATTGATTGCCAATCGTCTCCGACAGCGATTATTTTCGCATCCGTGACTGCTGATAATTCTTTTGTAAGATCAAACCGTTGTCTTGAAATATCTTGATATTCATCAACGATTATATACTTGAAATCAAGTTTCTGTTTCATGTCCTTTACTTCTCGCAATATTCGTGCTGATTCATTGATCATATCCTGAAAATCCACCGCATTGTTCTCAGACAGATATCGTTGATATTCAAGATAGCATTCCTGGCAAATCTCAAGGAAAAGCTTCGAGCGGACATTCTTCGTTGAGCTCGACATCCTCGCAAAGTCATGATTTTCATATGCATTCGTTTTGAAATTACTTATAAACCGGTTGATCAAATCAACTAATCTGCGTATATAATTTGATTCTTCCGACGTCACCAGTTTTTCTATTATTTCTCTCTGATGACGGGGGTGCAATGTAAAACCATACTTATCCAATTGCTCCTTAAGATGCTCCAGAAGGGGTCTGCGATCATTATATTTGGTAAAAGTGTAGAGGAGTGCAGTACCGTGCTGCTTGTGAAGCATGATTTTTTCTTTAATTGCTTTTTTATATGATTCAATTTCATCCATGCTATAACGGCCATTCTCTCCGGATTCTGAAATTCCAAAGTGTTCAATATAAGCTACACGATCTCCCTGACGGATTATAAAGTCCGGTGTATAGGGCTTTCTGGCAAACTGAATATTATAGGGGTATATCGGCTCATATTGATAGTCTATATTATTTAAGTACAAAAAATTCGCTATCTCAACTTCTTGTCTTGAACGTAAAATTTCATTTGATATTGTGATTCGCTTTTTACTTCTGGTATCGGATATTTCTTGAATGTATTCATTTAAGTCACTCCTCAGCGTTTCATACTTTGCTTTGGCAACTGCGTTAAAAAAAGAATTCAAATCATTACCTTCATAAGGTGCATCAAAATATGATCCAAAAAACATTATTAAGTTGTTCACCATTCGCTCATTTTTTAAGAGATTTCCCTTGAAATAGTCCATGAGAACATAATAAAGCTTTGATGAATCAACAATATTTAATCTGCTTTCAACGGTTTTTCGAATTATTGCATTTCCTGCTGAGTGGAATGTTGTGATCGGGCAATCAATTAATAGCGATTTATTTATCTTGTCCTGTAGTTCTTCGACAGCCTTATTTGTGAATGATATAACAAGAATCTGTTTTGGATCAACCTGCTTTTTTTCAACCAGATATTTAACCTTTGCTGCAACAGTGGTCGTTTTTCCTGCCCCTGCGCCGGCAATAACCAGACAATAATCTTCATCTGTCAACACTACTTCACGTTGATTATCATCCAGTATTATTTGGGGATCGACACTCTTCAATATATTGTCTAAATAATCTTTCTCAGTAATTTTCGCTTTCGCTATAAACTCAGCATTATGTTTTTCAACTAAACCTTCAATATTATCGTAGGTATCAAGAGCAAATGATAACCTCCCAAAATCAAGCGAGTACTTTTGGCAGTATTCCGGGAATATTTTACCATTGCGAATCGCTTGAAAATGGCTGAAGGATTCTGAAAAGTCTGAGACTATTTTGTGGTAATCGCTTTTTGCAATATATCCTTCTTCTTTCAATAGACTATAAATAGCGCTTTCAAAACAGTATAGGTTATTCACTTCAGAAGGAATCGTTACCTCACTGTTTCGATTTTGCTCTTTTTTATTTAATCCAAATAGTTTTTTAAGAAAACCCATCAGGACTCCTACCTTTTAAATTAGTTCTTCATTTAAATACCGGATGCTGTAAATGTGTATATTAAAAGCAAAAAACTGAGAAACCAAGTCATACCTGTTCCATGTGGTTTAAAACAATTTTAGCATCTCTTATTAACTGTATAGAAACACCTCAAAATACCATTTTTATCATGATTATACCACTATATACAGCGAATTAACACTCACCGACAAGAAATGAGAGCGTAAGTGAGCCCGCAGAAACAATAAGGCGTTATATCTTAACCTTTCATTTTCTAGAATTATTTCTGAATTATATAATCTCCTATTTCTGCGTTTTCCAGGTAATGCGTAGCCGGACCTTTACTGATTCTTATCAACTTTGGAGAATGTTTATTATTGGTGTTGTCATAAATCGCCTTAATGAAGGTTTCATAATGTGTCAGCAAGATAACTTGCCTGCATTTTTCGTTTATTTGATTAATTTCTAAAGCAGCCTGTTTCATTCGGGATGTATCGAAACTAACAATAGGATCATCCAACACTACAATTGTTTTTGCCAGGCTTTCTTCATTTTTCACTTTTAACTTCGCCCAGAATATTGCCAATGCAAGAGCCCTGATATCGGACTCACTTAATGCATTGTGAATGTTCTTTTCATCCACTTTTACCCCTTTGAAGCTAAGGCACAAGGAAATAACCGGCAGGTTACCCGATGTTTGAATGGTTCTCTCAATTTGGAAATTCTTTGTTCCAAAAACATTAAGGTAGTAGTTTATGTAACCAAAATAGTACGCAAGAAAATCATCCATGATTTTCTTCAGTATTACCTGTTTGTGGTTGATCGTTCTTTTTGATTGTTCATATTCATCATTAAGCTTCGTGTAATCATTGCATAATTCATTAGATTTCGCCCTAAGTTCCTGCAGCTCATATTGAGCTACAGCGTTCTTTACATTCATCAGGTCTTCCTGAACGCTATCGTCGACTATATACCTTTTTAGAGATGATATATTTAAGTTGATTATCCTAACAGCTTCATTAAAAGAGGCCTCGCTATTACGAATTCTATTCATGGAAGCTTCAAGCTCACTAAGGTTAATACCGGTAATCAAACAATAAGGCTTGGCTTTTTTATGTTTTGCCTTCAATTCTATTTGATCCATCAAGCCACTTAGTATCGATATGTATTCATTTAGCTGAGTTTCATATTCGTTTGCCAAACCTTCAAGTTTCCGAACCTGACTAATAAATTCATTGTCCTGTATAACCAGGCATAAGTTTGCAAGGTTTAGCTGAATCCTCTTCGTATCCTCATAGTTCAGAGCTTTTATTTTATCTCGTATTTGTTTATACAGACCTCTCAATTCGTCGATTATTCTTGTACAATATTCCTGATAAGATTCGCTGAAGTACTTTTTATAAGCCCGAACTAATTCAAATGCCAAGAGCTCTTGTCCGCAATAGGGGCATTTCCCTTGTTCTTCCTTCAGGTAATTTTCTGTACCCTGCTTAATCCATGATTCAGCTGATGAATCCAACCTTGAAAAGTTGCTCTGAATATGTGTTACGATTCTCTTATACGCCATATCATTAATATCATCATAGGTTGTGTTCAAGAGCGTGTTAATTTTTGGAAAGTATTCTTGAATATTTGTATCGGTGTTGATTTCGTTTATGGGGTTTATACTTAATATGTTCTTTGTGTTTTTTATCGTCTCTTCAATTTTTTCTTGCTTTTTGCGGTATCTATCCAGTTTTGTTTTATAGTCATCTTCTATTACCAATTCAAGAAAATCATCAACGCTTACATCCTTCGGAATTATTTTTTGAATGCTATCTCTTAAGGTTGAGAGCTTTTTATTTATTTCTCCACGTTTTCTTTTCAGATCGCTGATTTCGTTCGCGTGTATAATATTCTCTTCCCCAAGTATGTATTGTGTGATGTTTATCTTGTTGTCACGGGTCAGTTCAATTCCCTTAAGAACATTCCTCTGAACATATTTATTATTAAATACCACGATATCAAAATCCTGTTTGGAGCCTTTCCAGGAATTTTTATCAAACGTTGCAGCGTTTAAATTCCCTATTCTGTCTGATAAAAGGATTGATACATATGAATATTCGGTACTGCCAACGGTTTTTCTTGAAGTTATTAGTGTTGAGTTATTCGTTGTTCAGGAATCAAAGATATCTGCAATTGTAGATTTGCCATAAGCGTTCGGACCATAAATCAATGTAAGCTTTTCAAATTGACAAGTTTCATCATTTATATAGTCATAGAAGTTGCCAATGTTGCTTATTCTGTTGATTCTTTGTATCATATCAACACCTCACTAATAGTTCTTCATTTTTCTTTCGTTTTCTCACTCAATCATAGATTTTAATCATTTTTAGAACGAGCCAAATAGACATATAATGCATAGTTACACAATTATGGATTTAATTGTGTAACCCAATGAAAAATCGTCCTTTTTCAGTATCACAGCCATTTGGTATCCACATATGCTCCGGCAGCAAACCTCCCTATATCTAATCCCTCAATTGAGATATCCTTTACTGTAACAGGACATTCTCCTTGTCAGCAGAGATGCAAAAATAAGACAACATAACTGTCAGGGTGTGGTTGTAAAGGACGAAGAACCACCAACGTCCTTTAAAGTTTGATATAATATCAAACGAAA
>JAEZBW010000126.1 GCA_023426765.1 Bacillota bacterium | reverse complement strand
TCTCTGGTCTCCGGACAATACGGAGACGCTTTTCTTATATTTTCACATATTCTGCTGATTACTTCACCATCTTCATATACCAAAGTACCATAGAAGTCTAAGAATAAAGCTTTTATGTTCATGCTCTCTCCCCCACCATATCTAAATAACAGCAATCTGAAAATCATCTTCATAGATAATTTCGCCCACATCATCCGAATACACAACATCATAATCTACATTGTATTTTTCCAGCAGCCCGATGAGCGGCTGCAGCCTTTCAAGCATTTCATTCGAATTGTCCTTTTTAAACCACGTAATAGCCTTTATTGTGTTTCCATCTTCATAGTATGGAGGATTCGGTAAATTTTCTTCAAACCAGTTCCTTATATTAAGATAGATTTCCTTATCTTCTTCACTTAAGGCATCTTCTCGCATAACCCCCTCCATAAGGTGCCAGCAAGCAGCAAATATACCTACAGGCTTCCCGGTTTTCCCACAGTATCTCGTTTGAATTCTTACATACTTTCCGTCCATATTTACCTTACCCTCTCCATAGAAATATCCCCCAGTTTCTCCATACAAACTTTATACTCCTTGCCGGTTTTCATTTCTTTCATCAGTAATGCCCCTGATTCCAGTTCATTTTCACCAATTACAACTACATAAGGAATTCCCTGCTTATTGGCAAAGTCCAATGATTTCTTCAGTCTTCTGTCTGCCATGTCTACATCAACTTTCAGTCCTTTATTCCTCAATTCAGTTGCAAGCTTTAGGCAGGCCTTCTCTGTACCAAGCGGAATAATATATAAATCAACGGGCGGCTTAACGGGGATAGCATCTTTTAACATTAATGCCTCATAGATTACATCAAGTCCGAAGGTCATTCCTACAGCCGGATAGTCAACACCATTTTCAATAAATGCTCCGATGATATTATCGTATCTTCCTCCCGCTCCTACACTGGATGTTATACTTCCATCTGTCAAAAACACTTCCCATACGGTTCCGGTGTAAATCTCAAGTCCTCGTGCAAGGCTTGGAGTAAATCGAAGTGCATTTCTAATTCCTAAACTTTCAATGTATGAAATCAGTTCATTGAGCTCTTTTACACCTTGATCAATTCGCTCATTTCTCTGCTTTGAGACAAGAGCATCTGTCAGCTCATCTGGTTGCATTTTCATATAATTAAGAAGGATATTGATTTTTGTAGCAGCTATCCCAAGTTGTAAAAGTTCTGCTTCTACTCCTTTGGTACCAATTTTCTCAAGCTTATCAATACTTAAAATGACCTCTGATACAAATGCCGGTTCGATGCCGACTGACTCGATGATTCCTGACAGGAGTTTTCTGTTGTTGTAGGATATATAGACATCTAACCCTATCATTTTATATACCTCAACGGCCATCATCATAAGTTCGGCTTCAGCCATTACCGATTTGACACCCACCATGTCAACGTCGCATTGTATAAATTCGCGGTTCCTTCCGGTTTTTACAGGTCCATCCCTATACACCTTGCCAATTTCATATCTTTTAAAGGGCATCCTGATATCCGGGTTCATCCCTACCAATCTGGCAAAAGGCACTGTCAGGTCGTAGCGCAAACCTAATTCTCTCCCGCCTTGATCATTTAGTTTATACACCTCCTTCAGAATTTCTGAACCTCCTGCATATTTCGAAGCCAACACATCGAAATAACAGATAATCGGCGTTTCAATAGGCTGGTAACCGTATTTCTCAAAAGTATCCTGGAGCTTTCGAATAATCTCCTGCCTGACCCTTTGTTCCAGGGGCATAAAATCGCCGGTCCCTTTCAAATTCCTTAACTCAATCGTCATGAATATTACCTCCTGTTTTTTGTAAAATAAAAAAACACCATCCAAGCATTTATTATTCATGCCTGAATGGTGTTTATTGATAATCTATCCACCACCATAGGCACAAACGCTTATAGCGCTTGCACCTATGGTTTGTTTCATAGTTACAAGCGCTGTTTGTGATGATGATGAAGTTGATTAAGTATTATATTTGTTATCATTACATAAACTCCCAAATAGTATTAAAAATATGATACCATCAAGTATTAACAGAATCAATGATTTTATAAACTATTTTCTTGATTCATAAGCTTAAATATACTTGCTAAACTTCTTTACAAGCATTCTTTTAATTGTTTAATACTCTATAATTACCTTATCACCTTCATTCCCATTCATAGTTGAGCTTTATTGATGATCCTTACCTCTCCCGAAATGCCATCCAACTCAACAAGATCTCCATCCTTCAATATACTTGTGGCATTTCCGGTTTTATAAATGGAAGGTATGCCAAATTCTCTGGCTAGAATTCCGGGATGGTCAAAAGGTGATCCTTCATCATAGATAAGTCCCTTTATCCTGTTCATGACCGGGAGGAAGTAACATCCATGTCCATGCTTTAATACAAGAATGCATTCTTCCTTTATTTCACTGCAACTTGCAATATCATTAATAACTCTAACCCTGCCGGTCACTTTCCTCCCAAGCCCGGATACACCTTTTAGCACCCCAATCGTCACATCGTTTTTATTAGCTGTATTACTTATCTCAGGGGCTTTGCCTAGATATTCAGGCGGTCTGGCATTCTTATACTTACTATGTTTTTCTTTCCTTTCACTGATCTTCACATCTAGTCCTTCAACTTCTCCTTCCAATGAATTAAATATTTCATCCAGCTTCAAGAAATATATATCCTCTGGCTGTTTAATAACTTTTCTGTCTGTTAGAACTTCTCCCGCTTTCATTAGTGACAGCCGTAGATATCCTTGTGATGTAAGGTCTATATGGAAGCAATGATCATCATTTACAAGGAAGGACTTTTCTGCTGCCCTTAGATATTTCACAAAATTTTTTCTTTCGTTTTCATTAAGCTTTTCAATAATATGAGTAAGAATTTTTTCTTTATTTTTAAGTATTTTATTAAGAGAATCATGAAAAACTTCTGTTTCCATCTCCAGACATGCATTAATTTTGCCTAATATCTCCCAAGGTCTTTCCATCATAACTTCGGGAATAATGTGTCCATGTCCTTTTAATGACATTAATCCATAGTCTTTCAGATATTCATCAATCTTTTGTAATAGTTTAATTCCCGGCTCATATCTAGTAAGGTGAGAATATAATACCTCGTTAAATGGATGCTCATTGAAAAGCATTGTTAAGGTTTTATTGGACTTGACAAACTGTGCAATTTCAAGAACTCTTTCTCTTTCTATTGCCAGTGCAGACTTTTGAAACACAAGGTCATAAAAATCACTTTCTGAAATATCAGGTATTATGCCATTACAGTAATTTTTAAAATCTTCAAGATACATACTTCCATCCACTGCTAAAATATGAAGATATATAGCTTTTTGAAAGAATACTATCGATTTTTTTATGTATTCCAATAGTTCTTCTATGCCTAAAGGTCTTTTTACAAACATATTCAGTTCATCCCTGCACTGCATTATCTGCGGCAGTACTATATCCTGGAATATGTTTTCCCCATTGGTATTCATCCTATTGAGTTTTTCTCTGAATTCTTTTCTTCTATTAGGGTCACGCGGAGCTATGTAATTGTATGCATAACCGTTAATTATTCTGCTGTAAATGCCTCCACCCTTCCCGCTTTCAAGCATCCCCTTTGTTATCCCCTCATTATATATCAATGTACGCTCTCGGAAACTCAGAGCGCTTTAGTTTCATATATTTAAAGGCTCAACAATTCTGTTTCACCTCTACTTTTTCTTTCAGATTCATTATAAAATTTCCAGTTATATTACCATTATATAACA
>JAEZBW010000080.1 GCA_023426765.1 Bacillota bacterium | reverse complement strand
ATGCCCAGGTGCTCGCGGCCCTGGGCCAGCACGTCCACGCCGTTGCCTTTGAAGATGAAGTTGAGCTGGTCGACCTCAAGGGTTTCATCCCCGTCGACGAAGATCTTGAGGTAGGTGACGGCCAGCTCGACCTCGTTGTCCATCTTCTTGCCGGGATCGAGCTTGCCCAGGCCCTTTTTCTTGGGCGTGCCCCGCACGACGATGCGCGAGGGGTAGGAGCTGTATTCGCTGGTGCCGGCGTCCACGGCCTGGACCGACAAGCGCAGGTCGAACAGCACCGGTTTGGGCTCCACCAGCCCAACCACGGGCTTGTAGATGGTGCGGAACTTCATCTTGAGGGACATATTCTTGATGTGGCCGATGGTCGGGCTTTCGAACTCGCCGGCCAGCCCCGAACCACTCAAGTTTTCGGCCAGGTGGTCGATGTCCGGCAGATCCACGTCGGCCAGGCCGACCAGATCCGAGCCGTCGCGGAACACCTTGTAGTTGATGAGCTTTTCGGGGATGCGATTGATGATGGACATGACGGCCTCCTAGGACTGGCCGAAGAGGGTTTGCAGATAGGACGGGTCGTATTCGAGCAGGAACATGATCTCCCGGGCGGGGCTCGGCGGCGTGCAGTAGAGGTGGAACCGGGCGATGCCGTCCATCAGATCCGTGATCGGGTTTTCGTCGGAAACGAATTCCAACCGGCCGCCCAGGATGTATTCCCGGGCCGCCAGACCGTTGAGCCAGATATTGACCGAATCGACGATGGTTTCGATGAAGCGCCGGGTCAGCGGCTTGTCCACCTTGGACCAGAAGGTCAGGATGACGGTGTTCTGCACCCAGTCGAACATGCGGTTGATGCAGTCGAAGGCGTTGATGACATCGGTGTCGTCGGGATAGGCGGCGGTCCGGCCGCCCCAGCAGCGCCAGCCGCCGACGAAGTTGATCGCCGTCACCACGCCTTGGCCGTTTAAATAGTTGGCCTCTTCCAGGGTGAGGAGCGCTTCCTTGCCGGCAATGGAGGCCCCTTCGACAAGATAGCGCTTGTTGCTCGGGGTCTCGTACGGGACATCCTCGTTGCCGGTGTCCACCTTGGCGTAGAGCGCCGCCAGATGGCTCGACATCCAGTGGACTTCCTGGCCGGACTTCAAGCGCGGCCAGCACACGACCATGTTCTCGTCAACGAGGTTGTGGTCGTTTTTCCAGCCCGGCACGTCGCTGTAGTGGGTCAGGGTTTCGGGCAGATCCACGATGGCCTTGGCCCGGAAATGGCCGTTCACGTTGGCGCCCTTGGCCGCCATCAGGATGGCCACGGACGGTTCGGCCGAGAAGCCCGGCGAAACGATGAGCCCGGGCAGCTCGCGGAACTTCGGGAAGACCATGTCCACCAGTTCCAGACCGGTGCGCTTACCGCCGGCCACGCCGCCGATGATGTCCGCCGAGTCGACCTTGGAGGGATCGCCGAAATCGTAGGCGAGCTTGACCAGGCCCTTGTCGGCGATCTGGCCGGCCGTCTTGCGGACGATGGTCCCGCCGGGGCCGTCGAGCTCGTAATCCGTGCCGGCTACATAGGTGGTCGCGCCGTCGGTGCTTTTGACCACCACCGCAGTCAGGCCGTACCGTCCAACGACGATCACGCCCTCGGCGTTGAAGGTATGGGCTTCATCGTCGACGTGGGACTTGTGGACTGCCGGGTCGAAGACATTGACCACGAACATGGGCGTGACGGTGTAGAGCGAGAAGAAGACCTTGGCGAACTCGCACAGGTTGTAGCTGGCCAAGTCGTCGTCCCAGCCCATGGTCGTGGCGAACTCGGCGTAGGTCGAAATCATCTTGAGCTCGTTGACCGGTCGCGACGCCGGGGCCAGCTTGTGGACCGGGGCCACGCCGATGACCAGCGGAATGGAAACCGAGGTCCGGCGCGGCGGAATGATGGAGGTGGGCAGGCGCTGGGCGTAGACGCCGTGACGGTAGGCGATAGCCATGGGTTAGGCCTCCTTGCGCAGGTATTTGGCCGAGACGGCGGCAACGGCCCGGGCCAGGGCCGTGCCCGGCGAGGCCACGGCCCGCAGCGCCGCGCCGGAACTCGCGACCGGCACGAACAGGGCCGCCAGATCGGTGTCGGTCAGGACGGCCTTGGCCAGGGGCACGGGCAGTTCGCCGCGAAAGATGGTGAGCGTGTTCACCGGGAACGGGCGCAGCAGGCGCGGCCCGACGTAGACCACATGCAGGGGCGCGGCGGGCGTCGGTTCCTCGGGAACGCTCGGCGCGGTTTCCGTCGCGTCGAGCGCGGCCGCGATCTCCTGGGCAGGCATCGCGCCGGGGTTTTCAAAATCAGACATAGGATTCCTCCGTCAGTTGGATGCCCGGCATTTTCCAGGTGCCCTGGATCTGCGCGGCCACGTAGGGGTGCGCGTATTCGGGAAAGATGGACCATGACAGCAGGCGTTCCTGCTTGTCGGGGATGAGTTCGTAGCGGCCGCCCAGCCGACGACGGGCCAGCAACGCCGTCCGGACCCAGGCCACGAGGTTTTGAATCTCGTGCTCCAGGGCCTCGCCGCGCTCCACGGCCGCGACGGCGCAGGTGATGACCACGTCGCAACTGGATTGTTCCTCGCGGTCCTCGCCGGAGAGACCCCGCAGCAGCACCAGGGGATAGCCGCCCTCGTCGGCGGCCGGGCCGTTGTCGGCATCCTGGCCGCGCGGCGGCAGTTCGCCGATCAGCACGCGCGGCGGCCGCAGCCCGGCCGGCCGGCCCCGGCTGGCCGGAACAACCAGCGGCAAGCCCGCCAGCCGGTTCGTGAGGTAGTCTTGCAACGCGTTCAAAAGCAGGAACATGTCCGCCTCCTATTGGATGGCCCCTTCGGCCCATTGACGGGTGAGGAAGGCGACTTCGTGCTGCAGGAAGCCGACGAAGATTTCGTCCGTCTGTTCTTCGATGGGGGTGCGAATGGCGTCGCGCTGGAAAAAGAATTGGACGGACGGGCCGAGCAGCTCGTTGATGTTGCGGCTGCCGCGCTTGCGCCAGAACAGGCCGAGGTGGCCCGACGACATCCGGGCCACGAACGAGCCCTTGATGGTTTCCAGGCCGCTGGCCCGCAGCACCTGGGCCGACGCGCCGACCGGGGGACGGCGCACCGACGGCCCCGAGGGCAGAACCTTGTAGCGGAACAGGGGCTGCTTACCCTGGGTGCCGCCCAGGTAGCCGTAGGCTTCGTCGCCGTCCCAGGTCACGCCGGACTGATACAGACCGGCGCGGATGTGCTTTTGCATGAGGAGCGCCTCGGCCGACACGCCCCGCACGAACATGGTCTTGAGCTTGGTCAGGGTCTTGCCCAGGGCGCGCTGCAAGGCCTTGGGCATGAGGTCGGGCACGGCCGCTAAGGGGGCGAGCTCGCGCTCGTAGCTCGGAATATCGTAGTACAGGGAGATCATGACTCGTGCCTGTACAGGTGCAGGGTCAGCAGTCCGGCGGCCACGGCGGTCGAGAGAACCATCCAGTCTTCACCGGCGAAGGGAACTACGTCATCGGGATACAGCCGGTCCGTGGCGTCGGCGGCAAGGCTCAAGGTCAGCAGGCGCACGCCCACGCCCGGCGGCTCCTGGGTGCGCTTGCGCCATTCGTCTAGCGCTTCGGCCGAATCCTGGGACACGACGGCCGAGACCGTACGTCCCTGAATGGTGACGGTGTCCGCGAACTCGCCGGGGTTGAGGAAGACGCCGGCCAGATCGGCGCGCAGCTGGTCCTTGAAGGTCATGCCGCCTTCCCCCCGCGCCACAGTTTGCAATCCCGGTAGTCGGTCAGGCGCTTGATGAGCGAGGCCGGCAGGGGGACGCCGAAGAAGTGCAGGTGCTGCAGGATGGACAAGGCTTCATGCAGGCAAAAGTAGATGATGAGGAAATCGCGGAACTGGGCATGCCAGAGGGCGTCCGTCTTGGCGTTGAGCACGGTGTCGAGGAGCCAGGCGCACAGTAGGGCGGTGTAGTACAGCAGGTATTTGGACAAACCGCCGTAAATCTTGGACGCGGCCAGCCGGCCGAGCTTCCAGCCATGGGCAAAGCCCAAAGCGAAATCGAGGCAGATCAGATAGAAAAGTCCCTCGACCATTTTATCCAGGCCGCCGATCCACAGGCAGGCGAAACCGACGACGGCCGTGCCTCCGGCCTTCAGGGCGTAGCCGCCCAGGAGGTCCTGGAGCGCGCCGCAGAGAGATTCAAAACCCGTGCGCAACATCAGGCCGCTCCCAGCAGGGCCAGCGCCCGGGGCATATCGCTCGAATCCACGACGCGGCCGGCATGGAAGGCCATGGTGGAAAAGGCCTTGTCGGAAACGTCGTCCAGGGCCACGGGATCGCCCAGGAACGGCTGCAGGCTGACGTAGTTGTCGCCGAGGATCTCGCCGCACTGGTAGTCGGCGGCGTCGTTCTGTCCGGAGAAGACGATGTCGAGCAGCGGCCGCAGCCATCCGGCCACGCCCCAGCCCCGGACCTCGGAAAGGAAGTAGGGGCGCTCATCGCAGCCCGTGCCCACGGTGAGCATCCGGATCCGCTTGGGCGTGAAGCCGAGCTTGACCGCCTCGACCAGGGCGGACACGGCCGGATGGTTGGCCCAGACGCCGCCGTCGATGCAGGCCCGCATGAGGCCGGCCGCATTCTTGACCATGGCCGGCTCGAAATAAGTAGGCGCGGCCGAGGTCGCCCGGGCGACGGCCGTGATGAGATAGTCGTCGCGGGGATCGGCCTGGGCCTTCCAGCTTTTGAAAAGAACGGGCTTGCGGGCCTCGATGTCGTAGGCGGTCAGGCACAGCCGGGTTTTGGCCCGAGACAGGGCGGCATCGCCGAAGACTTCTTCCAGGCAGCCTTCCAGACCAGCGACGTCATAGGCCGCGTCGGCCAGGCCAAAAAGCGAACTCCAGCGCCGGGACCGGGTCTTGCGGAAAATCCTGGCTCCCTTCTCGCGGTAGAAGGCGGCCATTTCCCCGGCCGTCTTTCCGAGGGTCAATCCGGCCCCGAGGATGCCGCCGGTGCTGGTGCCGAGAACCAGATCCACCAACTCATGGATGGGCCGGCCGGCTCGGGCTTCGATCTCGGCCAGCACCAGCGCCTGCATGTAGCCGCGAATGCCGCCGCCGGGCAGGATCAGACAACGAAAGGTGTTCATGCGTCGGCTCCGACGGGTTTGACCGCAGCCGCGCCAAGACCGGCCGCGCCGGGCGCGGACAGGCCGGCCGGTTGCAGTACGACGGGATCGGGACGGTCGGGCGTTTTTTCGGGGCAAGCGGCCAGGGCTTGGAGAACGGCCGCCGCGCCCGGGGAAGCGGCCCGGATGATGGGGAGAAGCGGCCCGGCGGCGACGCTGCGGGCGTAGACGCCGAAACCCAGCGGCAGGGCGGCCACGGCCGGAGCCCAGTGCCAGACGTTGAAGGGCTGGATTTCAAATATGAGGCGGTTGACCCGAAAGCTAAGGTCGATGGTCCCGTCGGGCTGGATGAAACCATGGGCAACCATCCAGCCCAGCCCGCAGCACAGGGCGTAGAGGCCGAGCAGGGCGTAGATCGTGCGCGAGGCCCCCAGGCCGCGCAGGGCGCGCCAGGCCGCAAGGATCTGTGTCTTATTCATGGCCGGCTGCCCTCTTCCGGTTCGATGGTCCAGACATCGATGGGCAAGGCATAGGCGTTGATGACGCCGTGCAGCTTGGCCAGATGCCGTTCATCGGTGGGGCGTTCCAGGATCAGCAGGATGCCGGCCGTTTGCCTCATTGCCCTGGCCGTGCTGGCCTCCTGTTCCGTCCCGGCCCA
>JAEZBW010000064.1 GCA_023426765.1 Bacillota bacterium | reverse complement strand
CGACGGCAGGCTGGACGGCCGGCGCGGCTTCGGCTGGGGGGGCCGACTGGTCTGCTGCCGTCGGCTCGACATCGACTACGTCCTCAAGCGGCGTCGGGCGCGCGGCTTGAGGCGCGGCAGCGGGTTCTTGCGTGATGGTCGGCTCGGGCAGCGGCGTGCTGTCGGTCGGTTCCGGCGCGGCGACCGGCGTGGATTCCACCGAAGAGGAAACTTTGGCCTGTGCCGCCGGCTCGGCAGCCGGAAGCGACGCGGCCGTATCGTCGGCGACGGCCGGGGAGGGCTGCGACACGGCAGGCGCTTGCGGGGCCGGCTGCGCTGCCGGCGTGGCGGCGGTTTCGACCGTGTCAGCGGCTACGGGAGCGGCTTCAGGCGGAGCGGACGCGGCTTCGACGGCCGGAGCGGAGACCTCGGTCGGGGCTTCGGCGGCGGGCTGTACCGTGGCTTCCGGGGTGTTGTCCGCCGTCCAGAATTTCTTGAGCTTGGAAAAAAAACCCATGGGGCATGATCCTTCTGAGCGAAAGGGGGTTGGCAAACCAGGCGCGCCAGACGTCGCGGCCAAAAAGCATAGCTTTTAGGCGCAGTGGAAGCAACTCTTGCGTGGCTTGCGCGGCGGCGGCCACGCGGCGGTCAGCCCAGGATGGACAAGGCTTGGTCGAGGTAGGAGCCGATGGCCTGCTTGGCCGGATCGGGGAGCTGGCGAAACTTCAGCCCCAGTTCCAGCCGGCGGCCGGACAAGGCGACGCGCTTGACCACTCCGGCCAGGGCCGTGTCCGGGGACTGGCCGAAAAGGCCGCAGCGCAGCAGCACGTCGTCGTCGATGGCCACGGGCGGGGCCATGGCCGGCGCGGTCTCGGGCAGGGCGGCGGAAAACAGGCAGCCGGAATGGCTGAGGTCCAGGACCATGCCCGGCAGATCGGCCCCGGCCACGCAGGCCTGGCCCGGCAGACAGCAGGCCACCCGTGGGTGGCGGCGCAGGTCGTGGGATTCGAGCTTTTTGGGAAACGTGAAAAAGACCAGGGGAAAGGGAATCTGGATAAATCGGATGACCCGGGTGGAAAAGCCCACCACCGTGCCTTCGTGCAGATAGCGCACGATGGCCGTATTGTCGGGATACAGGAGCTGATAGAGGGCCTCGCGGCCGGTATCCGGCACGGCCGGGGCCTGGGTGACGACGAAACGGCCACGCACATGGCCCACGCAGACCGAGGCCAGTTTGTCGGGCAGGCCGGACAGTTCCAGGATGACCTTGGCCCCAGGCGGACAGTGGAAATGGTTGAGGTCCGGGCCGTTCATTGCTGCGCTCCCGTCTCGGGGGCGGCCCCGGGAACGCCATTTTTAGCCAAGTAATCTCGGTACTTGAGCGCTGCCTCAAAACCGGCGTCCAGGGATAGGGCGGTTTCAAGATGGGTGACGGCCCCTTCGAGATTGCCGGATTCGGCCAAGGCCCGGGCGATGTTGAAATGGAGGTGGGCGTCGTCGCTATTGTGCTCCAGGGCCCTGCCGTAAAAAGCGATGGCTTCCGGGAAATGCTTTTCCTTGCGCAGGCTGATGCCGAATTCGTTGAACAGATGGCGTTCCTGTTCCTGGAAGATGGCGTTGTTGCTCATCAGCCGACCCAGGGCCGCGGCCAGTTTTTTGCCGTCGCCCTTTTGCATGTGGATCTTGCCGAGTTCGATATTGGCCTTGGGGTGTTTTTCGTCCAGGAGCAGGGCTTTGCAGAATTCCTTTTCCGCCGCGTCCAGGTCGTCATCGGCCAGATACTTGTCGGCCTGGTCCAGCTTTTTCTGGAGGGAGTCAATGAACGGCCGACAACGCTTTTCGTAATAGCCGACTTCCGGAGTGTAGTTTTTGATGAACTCGCCCTTGGAAATGCTGGCAAGCGGTCCCGAAGGAATGGAGTTGGCGTTAAGGGCCTGGACGACGTATTCATCGTCTTCGGTGCGGCGAACGAACCAGAGGGTTTTTTGTTCGTAGGTGCGGGTCGTGGCCCCGTGGCCGGTGCCCGCCGCCTTGACCAGGGAGTACACGCCCAGGATGCGGCAATGAGCCAGCGGGTTCTCGTCGTGTTCCTCATCCTGCTCGGAAACGACCGTGATATCAGTGGACACGATACAATCCATTGGGTCGGGGCGATTCGACCAACGAAGGCGAGCGTGAGTCGAAGAAATTGCCGGGTTTTCCAGGCGAATGCAGAAAACTAGCAAGCATATGGCAGCCTGGTCGGGCGACAAGGCCCAACTACAACAGTAAACAGGTACACCCGCTGAGGTGTTTTGTCAAAACAAAGGCGACGCCGTGTCGTAACGGCGTCGCCTTTCGGTGGTTGATATTTATTAACTGATTGAACGTTTGCGTCGTGTCTCTTCCGCTCGTCTTATCCGTGCAACAAATCCGGTTGGTTCAACACGTTGCCCGGGAATCAAGCGACGTATCCGGGAAGCCGGCCCTAGCAGCCTTCGCCGCCGCCGCCGCAACAGGCCTTGCCCAGGCCCTTGCGCCGGCTCTTGAGCTTGGACAGGTCGCCTGCGCCGTAGACCTCGGCCAGGGCCGATTCGACCAGGCCCGAGCATTCGTAGGGCAGCACCCCGGAGTCGGCCAGAATCTTGCGCGGCGTCTCGCCGCAGGCGGCGATGAGCACGGCCCGGCAGTCGAGGAGAAGCTTGGCCATGTCGATCCAGCGCTTGGTGCCGCCGCCGGGTTCGGGAGCGTAGCGGTCCTCGACAAAGACGAAGTTGTCGCCGTCCTGCTTCCAGATCTGGAACTTGTGGGCCTCGCCCAGGTGCATGTTGACGAGCAGTCCCTCGCGGCTGGCCACGGCGACGTAGGGCCGCTTGGCCAAGTCCACGCCCGGCAGCGATCTGGCGCAGTCGCCGAGGATGCCGGCCATCTCGCCCGAAAGGTCCTTGCCGAGAAGGCCCACGGCGTCGGCCCGGCAACGCTTGCAATGGGTCATCTGGGGCACCACGTCCTTGGCCTGTTCGCGCAGGTCGCGGATAAGCTCGTGGGTGGGGGCGGGCACGTCGGCAAAGGGCGTGTCGGCCACCGGGAAGATGGGCATGATGTTTTGGATGTCCACGCCCAGTTCGGACAAGGTCTTGGAGACCTCCAGCACATGGTGGTCGTTGACGCCCGGGATGACGATGGTGTTCGATTTGACGATGACGTCGTGTTCCTTGAGGATCTTAATACCTTCGAGCTGGCGGGACAGCAGCAGGGCGGCCGCGGATTCGCCCCGCAGGATGACCTTGCCGTCGCGGGCCCAGGAATAGACCTTGGCCCCGATTTTCGGGTCCACGGCGTTGACCGTGACAGTGACATGGGTGACGCCCAGTTCGGCCAGGGTCTTGGCGTGGGCCGGCAGGGCCAGACCGTTGGTGGATAGGCAAAAGAGCAGGTGCGGGTACTTGTCCTTCAACAGCGCAATGGTCTCGATGGTCTCGGGGTTGGCCAGGGGGTCGCCCGGGCCGGCGATGCCGACCACGGTGATGCGGGGTTCCTTTTCCAACACCTTGTCCATGTAGAGCAGGGCCTGGGCCGGGGAGAGCACGGCGCTGGTGACGCCAGGGCGCGATTCGCTGACGCAATCGTACTTGCGGTTGCAGAAGTTGCACATGATGTTGCACTTCGGCGCGATGGGCAGGTGCACGCGGCCGCAGGTTCCGGCGGATTCGCGATTGAAGCAGGGGTGCTTGGAGAGGTCCTTCTCGGTGGTCATGATCGCGCTCCTTTAGAGATAGCCGTAACCCACGGCGCTGTCTTCCTGCTTGCGTTCCAAGACGACGTTGACGAGTCGGTCGAAAAGTTCCTGGGTGCCGCCGTAGGCCACATGGCGCATGCGCTGGCCGCCGAAGCGGTCGTGGATGGGGAAGCCCACCCGCATGAGCGGCACATTCCAGGCCTTGGCGTAGGTGTAGCCCTTGCTGTGGCCGACGAGCAGATCCGGGGCCAGATCGGCCGCCTGCTCGGCGATGTCGTGGAAGTCCACGCCTTCGCGCGCCTCGGGCGGTTCGGGCAAAAGCCCCTCGGTCACGGCGGCGAGCTGCGCCTTGAAGTTCTTGCAGGTCGCGCCGGTGGCGCACAGGATGGGCT
>JAEZBW010000050.1 GCA_023426765.1 Bacillota bacterium | reverse complement strand
GTGCCCAGTTCTCCACCTTATCATACACATTGGCCGCCCAGCCGAAAGGCTGCCCAAACCTGTCAGTTTTTCTTCGATTTCCTGCCATAGTGATATAAAACATTCGCTCCAGTTCTGATACAGCCTTATCCGCTTTGCTGCCGCCTTTTCTTTTCGTAACCCCCATCTCCTGACGGATCTCAGAGGTGCTCAGAGGGCTCCTGCATTCAAAAAGCTGCCACAGCTGCCATACTTCAGGGCTGATCAGCCCAAATGACTGCAATTCCTCCATGTGTTCTTCAGGTTGGCAGACAGTATAAAAAAGAGAATACATTCGCGGAGCAATAAAGCCCTTGTTTCCTCCAAGTATGCATCCGAAGGCCAGTTTCTTTTCCTCCGCCGCCCTGTCTTTCCAACGCCACGGATCGGTTTCCGGGTCTCCGGTATGCCAGATCCCTCCAGGCGTTTCCTCCGTCAGCGACGGGAAACCCGGCAGCGCATTCGAAAACGCCATAAAGCCCAGTTCATTCACCCTTGTTATGAATTCTTCGTATTTTTCAAGCTTTGCCATATTCCCTCCGGTATTTCACAGGTATATATGTTCTGGTTATAGAATAACGCATGAAACATGTCACCTAAATGTCCTGTTCATACAGCCTGAGAATTTTTTTTGCATTTTCCCGGATCTCCTGCGCAATATCAGCAGGTTCCAGAACACGGGCCTTGTCTCCAAAGCCTAAAATCCAGGTGATGATGAAATCGCGGTTGGTATAGCCGGTTTTGAATAACAGTTTGCCGTCTTCGTCGGCCGTATAGCAATGGGGTCCATACTCTTCGACAATACGGTATTTTACCGCAGGATCAAACAGGATAGTGATCTGATTTTGATCGCTGAAGCAATGATCAAAATCCAGTTTTTGCTCAGGGATTTCCCTGGGTGAAAAGAATTCATCCAAAACGGTATGGTTCCAAATCCGGTTCAGCTTGAACAGCCTGAAATCATTCCGGTTCACACAATAGCCCAGCACATACCAGGCGGCCCATCTGAAAAATATGGAGTATGGTTCCATTTTTCGTTTGAAATGTCCTTTTTCAGAATAGTAATCGAAGGATACAAGCCTTTTTTCAACAATGGCTTTTTTGAACAGGTTGATTTTATCGGTAATACTGGTTTTATAGTGAGAAGCGAGATCAATGTGAATCTTCCCGCTTATGGGGTTATCCGCGTTTCTTCCGGCATTCAGCTTGGAAATCAGAGACTGGATTTTCACCGTATCGGATACGCTTTGAAGGCTGTTTAACCCGGTGATGATATCCTGCAGTTCATCGGTGGTGAATACGTTTTTGTCCAGCTTGAAGCCCTCGGCAATGGAGATGCCTCCGTTTGCTCCCTGGCTTGTGGCTACGGGAATTCCGGCTTTACAAATGTCGTCAATATCCCGGTGGATTGTTCTTCTGGATACTTCAAGCCTTTCAGCAAGAACTGGTGCGGTAACCCTTTCCTGCTGCAGCAATATGGTGACGATGGCCAGTAGACGGTCTATTTTCATGAATGCCTCTCAGATTTAATCGTTTATGCATCACGATAAATGAAAGCGAAACTGTCATTCGAAGTGCAGCGAAGAATCTTACCAGGAGAAGATCCGAGCGCAGCGAGGGATGACATTCGCTGTGAAAACATTTTTCTATCAGACATAAAAAGCTTCAGTTTTTATTCTCTTCTTTTTTCCTGCTGATATAGGAATTTTCATCAAACTCCGCAATATATGGCAGATGCCGGAATTCCTGATGATAATCGATGCCGTATCCCACCAGCAGGATGTCGGGAACCTGAAAACCCACATATTCCAGCGGGATATTCATCAGCCGCTTGTGGGGATTGTTCAGCAGCGTGCACACCTTGATACTGGCAGGTTTTCTGGCTTCCATATTCTGAACAAGATACCCCATTGTCAGCCCGGTATTGATGATGTCCTCGATCATCAGAACATGTCTGCCGGTGATGTTGATATCCAGATCCTTATTGATGCGGACAATACCCGTATTTTTGGTGATACCGGGATAGACGCCGATGGACATGAAATCAATATTCATCTGAATATCCATATGCCGGGTCAGGTCGGAGGTGAAATACATGGTACCCTTCAGCACGCTGATTAAAACGGGACATTTATCTCTGTAGTCTTCGCTGATACGTTGTCCCAGTTCTTTGATTCTGTTCCGGATCACGTCTTCACTGAAAATGATATTCTTAATTCCGGTTAAATTCATTGATTTCATCCTCTCCGCTGAAGCCGAATCGTTTCAGCAATGTGTGGAAATCCTTCTTGTAGACAATGTTGATGTTGATGCCCGGGTACAGCTCGCGGAGGCGCTTTACCTTTTTATTCTTCGTTGTAACATATTTTTGATCCATGGTGGTTATTTCGATATAGGTATCAAACTTTGTCAGGTAAAAATCCGGGCTGAAGGCCATGGTCACATTCCCTTCGGCATCCCATTGCACTGGAAAGGTGCGGGGCTCATACTGCCATTCAATACCGTACATATCCAGAATTCTTGCGAACTCTTCCTCCGCCGGATGCTTGAAATGAACCTCCGCAGGTTTTCTTCCAAACTCCTCATCAGTTATTTCGCCGGAAGGCCTGAACGGATTTGATGCTATATAGCCGGCGATCAGCTCGGCACATTGATCTGCTGAAAGATGATCGGTATTGATCAGCAGATCATACTCAAGGGGGTCGTCCCACTCGGTCTGGTATAGTGTGAACAGATACTTCCGGTGTTTTTTATCGCTTTGCTCGATGAACCTTTGGGCTTCACTTTCGGGTATGCTGTATTTTTGGGCAATCCGCCGGGTTCTGATACTCTCGGAGGCCACGAACCGAATCCTGAGGGTTTGTGGATAATCGCGGAAAACAACCTGCCCGCCCATGCCCACAACAATCATTGAAACGCTCTCGGCTGTTTCCAGCAGCTTCATCTCGATATATTCCTTAAAGGTCATCCCATCGATAAAATTGGTCAAATAAAACTTTGGGCTTTCTTCCAGCATGTGCAGCTGGTATTTGCTTGCCACCTCTGCCATCCAGCCGGAAATGACCGTTTTTCTTCCGACAAGCTCCATGTTCAACTTGCCGGCCAACAGTTCCGAAACCTCATCCCCAAGGCTTCCATCCTGCCTTGATATCGTAATAATGGACAAAGAAACCACCTTCCTCAAAAATACTATACCATAAAACAGAATCGGTGTTTAGAGTATTTCTTACACTCAAAAATAGTTAAAATAACCAGAGATCCATAGAAAAACGTAGGATTATTTATCTATTTTGCATAATTGCCGGTATGAGGGTTTTTTTCGATTTGAAATTTGGACAAGTATCAGATACAATAAAAGCAGACTCCAGGGAATACCTAAGAAACAATACCAAACAGCAGTAGCTTCCGTATAATAATCGTTATACGGGGGAACAAGTGGAAATAGTTCATTCGTGAATGCGAAGGAACCTCCGCTATATCAAGTGAATAAGATCGAGTTCGAAAAAGAAGCGGACAAACGAAGGTTGTGGAAGGGTTCGAAGCCAAAGCAAAAGTCGGAAAGCAGAAACTGAAGGGTTTCTACCGAAGACAGAAGCAATCGGCGGAAGAAAACGGAAAGAATCGGGTTGAAAGCGGAAGGTTCGGAAAGGTTTGATTCAGGAGACGAAAAGGTTCTCAGGTAAAAGTGAAAGCTGGGTATTGAATCGAGAAAGGTTCGCTGGAGTTTTCTTATGCACAAAAAGGAACAGGTCATCTGGCCTGTTCCTTTTATATGCCTTCAATCGATCGCACACCTGAACGGAAACCATCGTTAGCCTCAGATACCATCAACCCCGGTTACTGATCAAACCCCGGTGATTTTGCGGATGATTTGTGTAAAGTTGGCACCGCGGATGGTTATCGTGTGCTGCCCCTGAGTTG
>JAEZBW010000719.1 GCA_023426765.1 Bacillota bacterium | reverse complement strand
GACGGACAAATAGTGTTTGAGTATGATATTCCTCGACTGGGCAAGAGAATCGATGCAGTTGTTCTTTTCAGAGGTATCATTTTTTGCCTTGAATTTAAGGTTGGAGAATCCAGAATATTGGAAACAGACATAGATCAAGTCCTTGACTATGCCCTTGACCTGAATAATTTTCACAAGTACAGTCAGGATAAAATCATCGTTCCCATATTGGTTGCTACCCATAATTCCAACTCGTATTGGGAAGTAAAGGAGTCAGCTTACGATGATAAAGTACTTAATCCACTTGTTACGGGTCAATCAGGCCTTTCGAAATTGATCGATGATGTGCTGAAATATAAACCTGGCGAAGTTCCCATTAATCCCAACTGGATAATCAGTCCGTATGCTCCCACACCAACGATCATTGAAGCCGCAAGAACCTTATATGAAAACCATTCTGTTGAAAACATCACTCGTCACGAAGCGGATAAAGTAACAACGGACCGAACCATTACATATATCCTGAAAGTGATTCATGACAGCAAGGCTAAGCAGGTGAAGAGCATCTGCTTCGTGACCGGTGTTCCTGGTGCCGGGAAAACTCTGGTTGGACTGGATGTAGCCATCAAGCAGACATATCAGGGCGGAGACAAACCGGTTGAGGATGAAGGAGCGGTCTATCTGTCCGGTAATGGCCCTCTCGTTGCGGTCTTAACAGAAGCTCTTGCCCTGGACAATCTGAAACGATGCCGTGAAAGAAACGAAAAAAAGAAAATAACCGATTCCCGTCGCGAGGTGAGTAAATCTATTCAAATGATTCATCGTTATCGCGATAATATGCTGGCAAAGATAAAGATCCCTGTTGATAACGGAGTCTTGGAGATTGATCCGAAAAAGGCTGTAGAAAATGAAAAAGCCGGCTTTGGTGAGGTTGAGCATGTCGCAATTTTTGACGAAGCTCAACGCTCATGGACACATAAAAGGCTTGCTGACTATCTGAAACGAGGGGGAACATATGGCAACAAGCTTAAGGTCCCCAATTTTCCCATGTCCGAAGCGGCGTTTTTAATCTGGTCCCTTGACCAGCGAAAAGACTGGGCTACGATCATTTGCCTTGTCGGTGGCGGCCAGGAGATTAACACAGGTGAAGCCGGAATTGCTGAATGGATCAAAGCAATCAATGAACAATTTCCTCATTGGAAGGTTTATATTTCTCCAAAACTGACGGATGCAGAATATGCTGAGGGGAAAGTCGACGATCTCCTGAAGGACAATAAAAACGTCACTTATTCTGATTCCCTGCATTTAGGTGTTTCCTTACGTTCATTCAGAGCTGAGAAGCTGTCTGCTTTCGTTCACGCACTTCTGTCTTTTAACAAAAACACAGCAGTGGCGCTGTACCAGGAGATCAAAGATAAGTATCCTCTCATATTGACACGGGACATGGCAAAGGCAAGGAATTGGCTTTATGGTAAAGCGTGCGGCTCAGTACGCACAGGCATACTGGTGACGAAGGAAGCAGCGAGATTCAAGCCGTTAGCAGTACATATCCTGCCGCCGGGTGATGAAAACGCAGTTCATTGGTTTCTTGAGGACAAAGTGGATACGAGGTCGTCGAATTACCTTGAAGATGCTGCCACTGAAATACAGGTTCAGGGACTGGAGCTTGATTTTACATGCCTGCTGTGGGATGCCGATATGAGGTATGAAAATGGCAAATGGCATTTCTATAAATTTAACGGACAAACGAAGTGGATCGAGCAAAAGGGGGATTCCGAGAGCAAACAGGAGCTTCAAAAATATATGTTAAACGCCTATCGTGTTTTGCTTACCCGTGCCAGATCCGGGATGATTATCTGCGTACCTGAAGGAAACCCCAATAAAACTGTCAGCGGCTCCTGGGAGGATAGTACACGTCAGCCGGAGTTCTATGACGGAACTTATCAATACTTAAAGAGTTTAGGAGTAATAGAAATTTAATCTCCATATATCATAAATAGAGGATATACTTAGAATGATGGAATAGTTGGTATACCACACTTCTCTGGACAATCCCTGGACCATCCTATCCCTACTTCATACGAAGAAATTTACATCTTAATCCAAAATCTACTATAACGAATCACTTCCAGGGCAAATAGAATAAATTTATAGCAAGATCACAGGCTGCTCTATTGGAAATTATGATATAATTATTTCCAGGGATGCAGAAGGACTTGCTATATTTTCACAGGCATCTTTATGGAAGGGAACACATGCAAAAATTCACAATCGTAAAAAAAGATTATGACAGGGACGAATTACCCGAAGGTTTTGATGAAACATTAGCAAAAAAGAAAATCCGCATCAGGAGTGGCGAGGGAGAATCAATGAGGGTTTATTACGAAGGCTCCATTGGGAAGTTCGTCATAGAGAGGGACCCGGTCTCAACCCTTCTGGATCTGTTACCACGCCTGCATCAGGAAAGCAGTCTGACCTACCGGCTACACCAGGAGGAAATTAAAATCGAAAGGTTGGACTGAGCTTCATCAAACAGGACTAATTTGTTAAGGATGGACCAAGTCGTTCCAGTTCATGATAAAGGTAAACTGGAGCAGTTTTACTTTCTATATAAAGCTGTTCCGGCCATAAAAGTTCTACCCCATATTTCTACCTATTAATGGACATAAAATATACTTTTTACTAAATATCTAAGAAACTACACATTCTTTAAAAAATCACATATAACGGCTTCTGAGACCTGGCAAAACCGGCTGAAATAGAAAAGTTAGACTCTTAATAACCCGAAAGTCGAAGGCTTAAATCTTACCTTTGCAACCTAAGTTCCCGAAATATGTTACGATGAGGCCGATCGAAAAATGCTGAAGAGT
>JAEZBW010000688.1 GCA_023426765.1 Bacillota bacterium | reverse complement strand
CCGGTGAAAAATCAAAACGCATAGTTTTCATTAATAATCAGAATTTTCAGAGATATCGTGTATCTTTGGGATGTAGACTTTCGGGTCGGCATCCCAAAGTTTTTTTGCGATGCTTTTTTTGTAGTCTGTGCTTTGGTATGGATACAGTATTCAATAATAATGGATAATCATATAATATTTATATTAAATGTCTACAGATGTCGATAATATATTTAAATTTGCTTCTATGGTGATAACATCAATTCCGTTTTTATTAATCTTTCTCAGTTGATTCAGTAGATGCCTTGTTATATCACGAAAGCTTCCAGGGAGGAAAACCATTATGAAAGCTACCAAAAAAATTATCAGTATAGCTCTTACCTTCATTCTTTTTTTTACCGGCCTGCCTGATCATTTTTTGAATTTTGGTGGAGTTTCAAAAGCTTATGCTGCCGAAGGCACGCCTGCCATCAGTATCAGCTATGATGATTTCAACAGTACGGACAACCTGCAGTTGAACGGAAGCTCCCGAAGACAATGCCATACGGTTTGAAAGCGTTGGGGGTGCCGGTGAAAGTGTTTTTACCACCGACAAGGTAACCCTGGACAGCAACCGATCCTTCAGTACGGCTTTTTCCTTTAAAAATATCTCACCTTCCTCACCCTCAACCGAATCCGACTCAATGGGCGGGTTCGTCTTCACGCTGCAGCCTGTTGGAAATTCTGTGGCGGCAGCGGGTTTTCTTGATGAGTCAATAGCACCCAGCTTATTTTTTCATTTGAAAACAGGTTATTTCAGCAGGACAGCCAGCAGGTCACCCGGGGGTTTGCATTATGCTTCTGCACAACCATTTATTCTGGCCGAACTATCAGAAGACATTGTCTGTTACATTGATATGGACGCTTACACAGATGGAAATCCTGATAATATACTTCTCTCAAATAATATTCATTCCTATCCTGTCGTTGACGAACCATCGGGTGAATATCAAGTATGGATTGGGTACGATGGCGATCAGGAGCTTCTTCATGTTTTATGCCTGAATCCTTTGGGCGAGAATCAATACTCTCAGGGAACCGTCTACCTTACGGATTTGCCAACAGAGTTGTATGCAGGTTTTATGGGTTCCGTCGGAGATGCCGGAAACGCCAGTGAAATCAGTAATTGGTACTTCAAAAATGATATGAGTTTAATGGTTGATGCCATGGCGGATGCTGATTATGCCCAGCTGACCATTATTATGGAAGCGCTTGAAGCAGCGCCCGTTGATGCTTTTTATCTTCCTCTGGAGGGTCAATGCACAAGCGCCATCAGTTGGGCAGTCAGTAACCCGGATATAGTGACGGAAGAGGGATGGGTAACAGCTCCGTCACTGGAACAGGGGAACCGGACCATTACACTGACTGCGACAATCACAAATGGGACTGCAGTACGCACTACAAGGCCATTCACAATAACCGTTAAGGTGCCCGATGATGAGATAACGTCGGCAGATTTTGCCTGGTTGACCAATGCCATCATACTGAACGGGAATGATGCCCTGGAGAATATTGTTTCCAATCTATCTCTTCCAACCTCCGGACCAAATGGCAGTGATATCAGTTGGTCTTCCTCCAATACGGTCGTGCTTCACTGGAACGGCAATGTGACCAGACCTTCTTACACCGATGGTGATCAGGCGGTCGCTCTCACTGCATATATCAACAAGGGCGGGAGCACAAGAGAAAAAACCTTTGATATCAGTGTAAAAGCATTGGGAATGACCGATGAAGACTACGTACAGGCCGATTATTTATGGCTGACCGGGGCACAGCTTCTGAACGGGAATCCGGATTTAAACCATGTGACGACGGATATCCTTCTTCCCACCTCGGGCCAGTATGGGTGTACCATTACATGGGAATCGGACAATGAGGCGGTTGTGAACAACGAAGGAAAGGTGACAAGGCCTTCCTATACGAACGGGGATGAAACGGTGACACTGACCGCTTCCATCACCAGGGGGTTATTCACCACAACCAGGCCCTTTACCGTGACAGTTACCAAACTTGAAAAAAGTGCGGCCGAAAAGCTTGCGGCAGATCATGCATGGTTGACTGAAACGCAATTACTCAATGGCAACGCTTCACTGGACAATATCATGGGCAATCTGAGCCTGCCTGCCGTCGGGCCTGACGGGAGTACCATCACCTGGGCATCTGCCAATTCTGCTGTTGTGGGCAGCAACGGAGTTGTCACCAGACAGTCCTTTACGGCAGGGGATCAAACCGTAACCCTGACTGCAACCCTTGTGAACGGCACCTCGATGACCAAAGCTTTTACAATTACGGTGAAAGCGCTTGAACAATCGGATGAGGAGAAGACAGAGGCTGATAAACAATGGCTGACTGAAGCACAAATTCTAAATGGCAACATTTCGCTGGATAATATTGTTGAGAATTTAACCCTGCCTGTCGCTGGCCCAAATGGCAGCACCATCAGCTGGTCATCCGCCGATCCCGCAGTTGCAGACGTCACCGGTACAATCACAAGGCCTGCCTATACTGCAGGCGACAAGGTGACTGTGCTGACCGCAACCATCCGCAGGGGTGTGTCGGAGGCCATGCAGACCTTCACGGTTACCGTTAAAAAACTGAATCAAAGCGCTCAGGAAAAAGTGGAGGCCGATACTGCCTGGCTGACCGAGGCACAAATCCTGAACGGAAACAGCGCCTTGGATCAAATCACAACAGATTTAACGCTTCCAACCTGTGGCGAAAATGGAAGCGATATCGCATGGTATTCCACATATCCCAATGTGGTGGCTGCCGACGGAAAAGTGACAAGACCGTCCTTCACAGCCGGCAGCAAGACCGTGACGATTCGCGCGACGATTACCCTGGATCCGGGTATCTCAGCACAAAAAGACTTTGTGCTGACCGTCATACCGGTGGATATGAATGATCAGGAGGCCACAGACCTGGATTATGATTGGCTTAATCGCTATAATGTGTTGGCCTTGAATCCTACTGCAAATTCCGTTACACAGAATCTTTCCCTTCCTGTCTCAGCCCCCTTTCATTCCACCATTACCTGGGTATCGGACAAACCTTCGGTAATAGCTGATGACGGAACCGTTACACGGCCTGAGAACGGAGAAGGGCATCAATCCGTTAATGTAACAGCCACGGTTTCCAGGGGGGCATTCATAAATCAAAAAACCTATACCTATGTCGTCCTGCAAAAGCCTGATACAACTGCCCCGCAGGTTCTGAGCACAATACCTGCGAACAACAGCACGCAGGTATCCTGGGATACGAAGGCGATCCTCGTAAATTTCAACGAGAAAATCGTCAGGGGTGAAACAGCCGCTGATCGAACTTTCGGCATTAAGCTTCAAGCTGCAGACATCGTGCCTATAGGCGTCACCATTGAAGATAACACGCTTGTCATCTCACCTTATGGCATGTTGACCCCGGGAGAACACAAGCTGACCATCCCGGCAGGCACCGTTGCCGACAACGCGGGCAACCCGGCACAGGCTTGTGAATTCACATTTTCAGTGGAGTCCTGGCCTGTCACGAAAATAGCCGTGGTTTCCACAACCCCGCAGGATCTTGAGAAAGAAGCGGAGATCCTTGGTACGAAGGAAATACAAGTTCGTTTTGATAATGCAGACGGTTTGAAACTGGGTGGAATCTTCCCGATACTGAAAGATAAAAACAGGGATTATATACTGTTCACAGCAGTGTCCTTACAGGTTGATACGATACGTGTGACGGCCAATGAAATTTATCCCTGCTGCGTTATCGCAATTCCTGCCAAACACCGTGTACACAGTGACAGCTCCTTATGGGACGGTTGAAAACCCGGATCAGCTGGAGTTCAGCTTCCAGTTTAAAACCAGTGCAAATGATCTGCTTTTACTGGGCACAATTCCAGGGGCAGGAAAAACAGAAATTCCGGTGAAAACAAATGTAGAGTTGTCCTTCAATTCTCCGATACAGCAGGGGCCTTCCTTTGATGCTGTCACGATAAAGGATTCCAATGGAACAGCAATTGAGTTCACCGGGCAGGGAGTTGATCATCAAGCCATTTTAACGCCGGTATACCCGTTGAAACCCTTTGAATATTACACGGTAACCATCCCTGAAGGTGCTTTTCAAGGCGACGGGGAAACCAAAAACGATTCGTACCAGTTCTCCTTCAGAACCGTCTCCAAGATTAATATAAGCCCGAACATGATCCAGATCCCTGAGGTGGGGTTTGCCGGTAAGCATTCCATACTGAGTGCAGCCGAGGCCGTGAATACAGCCAAAAACCATGGCCGTTATTTTACCTCGATCCGGTGGAGCATTGATGGCCAGGAAATAAGCGCACAGGCTTCATTCTACCATCTTTTCCTCACTGCGGGGACTTATCAGGTGGATTTGACCCTTACAGACAATAAAGGTTATTCCTACGAATTCTCCAAAGACATTGAAATTCAGGATTTAACAGAAATAAAGATGTCTTTCGCAGACAGCGATCATGGGTTATTACGCAAAGTTATTGCTGTCCCTTCCGGTGAACGGTACAGTCTTGATTATGAACTGAAGCTGGTACAGTCAGGCCAGTTAATCAACGGAGAAAGAATCAGCGCAGATCTGTATAAAAACGGCGTATGGCAGAGGAGCATCAAAGGACCTGACTATGAATACCTGAATACTATCTATAAATTTACATTCAAACCGCAACCAGGGGAATATGGAATTTATGAACTGGTGTTTTCCTATGAGGGAACAGGCAAAAAACAGGTGTTGTGTGTTCCTGTCGAGATCCTGACAGCCGTTCGTTACACCACAAACGAGTTTAATTTCAGGTTGTTCGATTATAATACCAATGCCTGGCATGAAGCGCCTGAATCACTGGATGTGTTCCTGAATGATCAGAAGTTTCGCGCGGTGAAAAAGTGGTATGACGATAAAATGCATTATGCCTATACCATAACGCAGATGGTGGATGCCAATCTCTATTATGCATTTGAAGCAGAGGCCTGGGATAAAGCATACAGGAATCAAACGGTCTATGTAGCAAAGGAACCATCCGAACCGGTTGTGATCTATGGAAGAACCATTGTGCCCGGAGGAGTTAAAAGGGTTACCATTAACACTTCGGAAAGTACTGTGAAGGAGCCTTTTACACAGCTGTTTTTCGAAGGCGTATCCGCCAGGCTGGTACTGGATGTGCAGGGAGACTGGAAGGATCTTGATCCAGGATATTACGAAATTCAAACATGGCCGGATGAACGATATAACCTGAAGGTTAAATGCGGCAACAAGGACGAGGTTCAGAAAATTACCCTTGATCCGGGTCTTCAACTGAAGGCCGGTGAGCAGTTAGTCATTCGTATGGTCACAAAACAAGGGGCAGTATCCGGCTGGAATTATTGTCCTTATATTAATGTGATTCCAATACCCAGTCTTTTAGGCAAAGAATTATCCATTTCACTGCAGAACGGGGAATATGCGGTAAACTGGCCCACTGTATTCAGCGGCTTCATGGGCGGCAGTATTGGTGCTCTTGACGACATCCCCGTTGTAAGCGACGGAAATTTTGGCCTGGGCAGTGGTATGCCGAAGTTTGAGGGGCTTCTTGAAGGGAATGATTCCTGGCCTGAAGTGAATCTTAGATTTGGGGCAGTCGCAGGATATGGGGCATTGAATATGACAGCTGCCGACTCCAAAAAGCACAAAAAGCTGAAAAAGGTGACTGCCGTGGGTTATGAACTTGAAATAGCGGTAGAAGGCGGCATGGAACTGATTTATGATGCAAAAGACGAGGAATGGTCCCTGCACAACTTTTTCATCATTTTACTGGGAGATGCTTCAAGGGAATGGTCCAAGGGTTATGAATTTATGGGTGTTGGCTTTACAGCAGGGGTCGGTATCGGTGCCGAAGTATATGGAGGTCTGAGGATTGACCGGGAAAAAAGCGGAACCCAGTACAGCGGTATCATAGGGCTTACACCCTATACCTGGCTCAGGGTGTCCGGGGACTTTAAGCTGGCCAGAGTGGACGGATATCTGAACGGATGGTTTCCTGCCGAGATCCACTTCCCGACGGGTTACATTGGGGCGGATATCAGGCTGAGTGCCAGAATCGACGCACGAGCCCTGTTATGGGGGAAAACAATCTATCAAAAACGGATTTGGGGGGTTCATTGGGACAATGGAAAGGAAAAGGTAGTTCTGGATTCCATGCAGGATCAAATGAAGGCCTTCGCTGCGGATGAGAATGAGCCTGTCGAACTGTTGTCAAGAGAGTATGCAAGCCGGCAACCCGCCTGGCTTGCCGGCAATGCTGTTGTAAACCCTGATCAGGCAACGCGTATACTGGCATATTTGAACGGCCCGGAACTGCGGGGAGAAGAAGATCTGAATCCTTCTGTCGGTGTCATGCTGGAAAATGTTTATCCGAATGCTGAGGTTCAGCTGGTCAGGAATGGGGATGAGCTATGGCTTGTATGGTCGGACGACAACCCCTCCAGGGATGCGGTAAGCCGTACACAGCTTCGCTATTCTGTTTTGAAGGATGGAATGTGGAGTGAGCCCGTATGGGTGGGCGATGATGGAACTGCTGATTTTGATCCGGCTGTGGCAGCCGCCGGTAACGGCGTATTGATGGCATGGCATAATATTGGAACAGCGGTCACTGAAGAGGATGGCCTTGCTGGCATGCTTGAGAACTCAGAGATCAGTGTCACTGAAAACATTTTTGCAGCGGATGCCGCAAGCCCTAATATCATTACACTGACCCATGACGATGCCATCGATCACTCTCCACGGCTTGCAGCACAGGATGACAAAGCGCTTCTGGTATGGACCAAATCACAGTCCCTGGGCTTTAGCCTGGAGGATGAAGCGACACAGGATGCGCAGAGCGGGGATCAATTATTCTTTTCAGCATGGAACAACGGCACATGGAGCGCGCCGGAACCCCTCGGGGATGCATCCTCCACAGTGATTGACTCCAGCCTGGCCATGGCTGACGGGAACGGTTTGCTGCTGTTTACCGTGGATTTCGATAACGACCTTACAACCGGTGAAGACCGGGAGGTTTTTGCGAGGCTTTATAATGGGAATGCATGGGGAGAAGCCATTCGCCTTACCAATAACGCTCACGGTGATTTTGCTCCCAGGGCTGTTCATGTAAACGGACAATGGTTCATTACATGGGTACAGGATGGGAAACTGGCATATCAGACAGGCCTGGACGGGGAAACAAAAACAGAGGAAAGGCTTTCAGGGCTTCAGGGAGATTATCAGCTGACTGCACAATCCGATGCGGGCTCCCTGATTTCGCTGGTGACTTTGGTGCCTGGGGAAGACAAGGCGGTAGGTGTCACAGCCTCCTTCTATGATGTGGAAAATAAACAATGGGGAAATCCCGTTTCTTTAACAGCGTCTCCGGATGAACATACAAAGGCCATCAGCGCCATGCTCACCGAAGACGGGAAACTGAATGTGGCGTTCTCACAGGCTGAAATCGTTCAGGAAGCCATCCCCGGGATTATCGATGGCGAAGAGCGGCTGGTTGAACAGCCTGTCGTGACCGATAAAGCGGATCTGAAGCTGCTGACATATCAGCCGGTGCATGACATGGCGATCTCCGAAGAGGAGGGAATCTCCCTTTCAACGGAATTCCCTCTGCCCAATACGGTGGTAACGGCGAATGTGGTCCTTCGCAACGAAGGGGATTTTTCAGAGAATGTCAGAGTTCTCCTTTATGATGGAGACCCTGATACCGGCGGGGAGTTTATTGGCGAAGCGCCTTTGCAGCTTCTGCCTGCACGCTCTTCCAGTGAAACACAGCTGGATTGGCTGGTCGGCCCCGAAGAAAAGAATACATATCATTTATACGCTGTGGTTCAAAGCGCTGAAGGCGTACAGGAGATCGATACCGAAAACAACACCATAAACCTGGAGTTTTCAACGGCGGATATTTCCATTACATCGCTTAACTGTGTAAACGTCGGGAAGGATGATTATCTGATAACCGTAACCGTTGCAAACAGTGGAAGCAAATTATTGGAAGAGACCTCGGTGAGGATTGAAAATGTCAGCGATGGCGTCGTATTGGAGACAATACCGGTTGAAGCCATGGAACCTGGAAGGAAGATCATCCTGACGAAATTGATTTCAGCGGTAGGGTTGACAGAGGATGACAATGGACATATCAACCTGCGCATTCATGTGAACCCGCCCGAAGGGGTGCGGGAGGATTTCACCGGCAACAACAGCCGAAGCTTTACACTGGAACCGGCGGTGCTAACGGTGAACAGCCTGAAGCCAGGCTCGGGGGACAAGCATGTGGATCCGGCTTCCCCTCTGAGTATCGTCTTCAATATGCCGGTTTCAGAAGGCATTGGATATGAGAACATCCTTCTGCTGGATCAAAACTTAAACGAAGTAGCGCTGAACAAGGTTCTTGCAGGAAGCACCCTGACCATTACGCCCCGCCAGGTTTTGAATCAGAATACCAAATATACGCTGGTAATCCCTGCCGATGCGCTGAGGGATGCATACGGACACGCCATGAAGAAGGATTTCAGCTTCAGCTTTACCACCCTTTCATCCTATCCCGAAATCGTCTCTGCATATCCCGGAGCGTTCATGGAAAACGCTGCAGTAAATACGGATATCAGGCTGAAATTCAACCAAAATGTGAGCAGGGGGATCGATTTCTCACAGATTTCGTTATTTGGGCCCGAAGCCGATAGGGTTCCTGTTACAGCAACACTGGAAGGAGAATTCCTGTTATTGAATTACACCGGAAGGCTGGCTGAGAAATCCCTCTATTCATTGGAAGTTCCCATGAGAGCAGTGCAAAATGATGAACAGGAAACCATGATCGAGGATTATATACTGGCTTTCACTACAGGCAATCAGGTTCAGGAAAATGATGGACCCGACGATGAGGACAACAACGATGACGATACCTCATTCCCCGATAATCCCAAGGCCGATGATATTCAGGCAGGTGTTGAATCCGGCGGTACAAAAAGAACTGTTAAAATCAGCACGGAAGCCGGTAAAGCGGTTATAAAGCTTGAAAATACGGCCATAGAGGGATTGAAGGGAAGCACAAATGCAGTGGTGGATATCCCTGCTGTTCCCGGTGCAAATTCTTATACGCTGGAAATGCCGGCCGAATTCCTTGCTGCAGGAGGCGTTTCCTTCACTGTGAATACTGCTTTGGGCAGCGTCGAGCTTCCGTCCGGAATGATATCGGAAGAGCTTGGCGGAAAAACCTTTGGCTTAACAATTGCGACGGTTGATAAAGCTTCACTGCCGGCAGATGTGGGAACAGCCATTGGAGACCGGCCTGTCCTGCAGATTGCGGTGACGATCGATGGTGAAGAAACCGCCTGGAACAATCCGGATACCCCGATAAGGGTGAAGATCCCGTACACACCAACGGCCGAAGAATTGGAAAGCCCGGAAAGCATCATCATTTGGTATGTTGATGCAAAGGGCAATCTCATCACCGTCCCCAACGGAGCCTACGATCCGTTAACCGGGACAGTCAGCTTTACGACCACACATTTAAGCAATTTTGCAGTAGCCTATAACAGGGTAAGCTTTCAGGATGTAGCGGAAAATGCATGGTATAACAGTGCTGTAAGCTTTATTGCTGCAAGAGGAATCACCAAAGGGACTGGAAAAGAGCTTTTCAGCCCGGATAACAGGCTGACCAGGGCGGAGGTTATCACCATGGTGATGCGGGCCTATGGTATAGAACCCGACACCCGGTTTGAAGATAATTTCACAGATGCCGGAAACACCTGGTATACAGGTTACCTCGCGGCAGCAAAGCGGCTGGGAATATCGAAGGGAGTGGGGAACAACAGGTTCGCCCCGGATAACGAAATCACCCGGCAGGAAATGTTTACACTGTTTTATAACGCACTGAAAGTCATCAGACAGCTACCCAAAACAAAGGAATCGAATACGGTTCCTGGCAGAAAGCTTTCAGACTTTACCGACGGGGAACAAATTGCTTCATGGGCTACAGAGGCCATGACACTGCTGGTTGAAACAGGAACCATCAACGGAAACGCCGGAAAGCTTGCACCAGGGGATACCTCTACAAGGGCTGAAATGGCTCAGGTGTTGTACAATTTGATGACAAGGTGACCGGAAGTCGGCAACCGGGAATTCCCCTTGATATGACAAGGTTTATGCAGTAGGATAGTGTGGAGGTGGATAAATTATGCGTTTAGAAATTGAAAAGAGCAAATTGGATCACCATGAAGAAATCATCGGGTTACTAAAAACCCGTTTTGAGAAAAATATGCACCGCCATCCCGGGCTTGAATGGGATAAGATCCAGGAAAAGCTGGAAGCGAACCCTGAAAAGCTGTTCTCCCTTGCTGAAATGGAACGAACCGGTGGTGAGCCGGATGT
>JAEZBW010000668.1 GCA_023426765.1 Bacillota bacterium | reverse complement strand
CTTCCATCATCTTCTTTCTCTGCTGCTGCTTGACATGAGGGTCGCCGAAGGATTGCTTCTGCTCGTCCTTGACTTCGTCCTTGGTCATCTTGAGATTTTCATTGTAATCCCATCGCGTGTACCAGACATCAAGGATGGCGATGACGAACATGGGGATCAAGGTGTAAAGAACCATGTCAAAGCCGTTGTTCAGCAGAAACAGCGTGATGGTGTCGACGCTTTGGTAGAACAACGGCAGGAATTCGTCGAACCTCTTGCGAAGGATCAGATACGGCACCAGGGAGATGGCGAACGCCATGGCCGCCTGCTTGGCTAGGTTGACGAAGGTGCGGACGCTGATGAGCATCCGTTGAAGCCCTTTTAAGGGATTGAGGATGTTGCTGAAGTCCGGTTCAAAGATCTTGGGATGCCAGACCTCGCCGACCTGGACGCGCTGGGTCACGAAGGCCACTACGGCCATGACCAGAAGCAGGGGCAGGAGCATGATGGCCAGTTTGGCCGAAAGGCTCCACATCAGCGCCGCCACGTCGTCGGTTGTGCCGCCAAAGTCCAGGCGGCCGCCCAGAAAGGTGCGGAAGACCTCCTGCATCTGTTCGTTGATGGTCCCCATGGTGTAGCGCACGGTGAGCAGGCCGGCCACGAGGACGGTGAGCTTGGGCAGTTCCTGACTGCGCGGCACCGACCCCTTTTCCCGGGCCTTGCTCTCCCGTTTTGGGGTGGCTTTTTCTGTTTTACTGGGGTCTTTGGCCATGACGGCCCCTTGGCGGCGTCAGCTTGAAGCTTTGAGCACCAGCCGAAACATGGGTTCAAGGTCGATCAGGAAATTCTCGATGACGACGGTCATGGCCGCGAAGACCATGGTCATGAACAGGAACCCCACGCTGATTTTCAAGGGAAAGCCGATGAACAGCACGTTCATCTGGGGCGCGGCCCGGGCCACCAGGGCCAGGGCCAGGTCGACGAGAAAGATGGAAGCCAGGATGGGCGCGGCGATCTTGACGGCCATGACGAACAGCTGGCCGGTGAAGACGATGAGGTGTTCGCCCACGGCGGCGTTGATGAGCAGGCCTCCCGGCGGCACCATCTCGAAGCTCTGGGCCAGAGCGGAGAGCAGGAACAAATGCCCGTTCAAGCACAGAAAGAGCATGGTGGCCACCTGGCTCATGAGATGCCCCAGGCCCGATTCCGAGGCCCCGGTCATGGGGTCGACGCTGTTCATGAGGGAAAAGCCCATGGAAAAGCCCATGATGGCCCCGGCGGCCTGGGCAGCGGAAAAAAGCAGGCGTACCAGGATGTCGAGCAAAAGGCCGATGAGCACTTCGCCGAGAAACATCAGCCCGATGGTCCAGGGACTGGCTGGCAAAGCCGTGCCGGCAAAGGCTAGGCGGGGCCACAGGGCCATGGACAACACCAGGCAAAACGACGCCTTGACGGCGTTGGGAATGAGCGTGGCCCCATAAAAGGGCAGCGTGAAGACCACGACGCTTAAGCGCATGAAGGTCAGCAGGAAACTGAAGACCGTAGCCGGGTTGAAATGGAACAGGTCCATGGCGGGGGGCAAGCAAAAGCCGGACCAAGTTCCGGCCGCTACTCCAGGATGTAGCGCATGGGGTTGACCGGCACGCCGTAGAGACGGGTTTCGTAGTGCAGGTGCGGCCCGCTGGCCTGGCCGGAGTCGCCGACATGGCCAATGACTTGGCCTTTGGCCACGGTCTGGCCCTTGGTCACGAGCATGTCGCGCATATGGCCAAAGGAGGCGGACAGGCCGCCCTGGTGGTCGATGACCACGCTAAAGCCGCCGTCCTCGGTCTCGCCGGCAAAGGCGACCGTGCCCTCGCCCGAAGCCTTGACTTCCGTGCCCACGGGGGCGGCGATGTCCATGCCCTTGTGGAATTCCTTCTTGCCGGTAAAGGGCGACACCCGCTCGCCGAAGGGCGCGGCGATCCAGCCGGCCACGGGCCAGCTGGCCGGCAAGGCGGCCAGACGTACCCCGGCGGTTTCGACCAGGGTCGCCAGTTCCTGCTGCCGGGCCAGTTCCAGGGCGGTCTGGTCGCGCAATTCGGCCAGGAACTGGTGGAGCTTTCGGCCGAGCATCTCCTGGCGGTAGAGCGGCAGGTACTTCTTGTCGAAGTCCTTTTCCTCGCCTCCCGGAGCCACGTCCCGGGGCTCTTGATCAAGGTTGACCATGCGCCGCAGCTTGGCGTCGAAGCTCCGAATGCGAGCCAGGTCGGTCTCCAGGGCCTTGACCTTGTCGGAGAGGCTGACAAGCTGGGCGTTCTGGTCCTGGCCCCGGACCTCCCATTCGGCCAGTTCGTGCTCCATCCGTTTATAATTATAATAATATTTCACAAGATAGACGTCGCCAGCCACCAGCGCCGTCAGGGCCAGGAGCATCAGCGCGAAAAGCCAGCCCCGAAAGCGCAGCTTGCGATACGCGCCGTGATGGTCGCGGAAGATGACGAGCTGGTAATGGCGAAACATGCTGCCTGCTACGCCTCGTCGGCCGCGTCCGGGGCCGTTTCGGGGCCGGGCAGGGCGTCCTTGCCGAGCTGCCAGCGGCCCAGGGCATGGTGCAGGTTGACGCCGCGCTTCTTGCCGCCGGCGCAGATGGTGCGGACCCAGGTTTCGGCCTCATGGCGCATGGATTTGCCGGCCATGGGGCAGGGATTGGAAAAGACCGGCAGTTCCCAGGCCTTGGCCGCCCG
>JAEZBW010000656.1 GCA_023426765.1 Bacillota bacterium | reverse complement strand
CGATAGAAGTAATATTCTTTGGCCCGCAGAGTGCTTGCATCAAACACCGTCAAAAGCATGCTGACAAGACTCAGGCTTCTGAAATCAGCATAATTGAGCATCAGGATTTGCTCCCGGGAGAAGGCTTTGTCCCTGAAGGTTTTATCCATCAGGTGCCAGGCATTTTCCAGAGGATCGGCATCCGGATGGGTTTTCCACTTCACCTTGTATTTAAAGTCTGCCGGGTGAAAACGACCCGGATATACGAAATCAAACAATTGAAACACCGACCAGTCAAAGCGGGACAAAACATTATAAATGCCGTATTTCTTCAGCCTTTTCTTCCAGTCGGTTTTGGGGATGGATTCAACCCGGCGCAGTCCTTCCTTCAGAACCATGTGCTGTACCGCCTCAATCACATAACTGTCATTACTCCAAATGCCGTGACTGCTCCACATCCATTCGGCCAGCTCTCTCTTTTTAAATTCCTCCGGATAGGCATTGATCAGAACTTTTAAGAGGTCATTGCTGAAAACTGTTTGAACCATTCCGTGCAAATGATTTCTCACAAGAATTTCCTTGATTCCGGTCAGTTTAAAGGAGGGAAGCGCTTTTGTTTGTATGCCCTCAACCCGCTCGAGGCAGAATCGGGTGATCACCTGGCAATTCAGGAGGATTTGGTCTTTATTCTTTTCCCTTTGCCAAAAATTCCTGGGGAAAGGCCTTCCGGTCTCCAAAACATCCCTGTATTCTGCCAAAGCCTTCAGTTGTTCCCGACTCATGTCATAAAGATTGTTCATAAGTACATAATCCCTTAAACCAGGTAAAAATATGAAAAACGAAGAACGGGTTATCATTTTCCGCGGGGATCGAAATCGCCCGCGAACTTTGGTATGAACTGTCATACAAAAACTGCTGCAATGTGAAAACACTTTGCAAACAATTTAATTGTATTATATAATAAATGCTGAGAATAGCGCAAGAAGCATATCTGCAAGGGTTACCGTTCAAAGGTCGAACATGAAATACCCGGTCTTTTGTCCGGGTGTTATCGGTGGAAGGCTTTCACAAATGTTTGTGAGCTTTGCTTAAAAGGAGGCGGTGTCGGGCTTATGGCGGTGGTATATTTTTATATACCTGCAGAAAAACTGGAAGATGTTATCGACTGCGGCTTAAAGCTTTCAGAGTGGAAGGACAGAAAACAGACCACACCCTGGTCCCGTGAACCCAGGCCTTGTATCCGCGCTTATTTGCACCCGATGGATGACAAGAGGCATGGGGATCCTTCCTTTAAATGCATCAGGCTGGATCTTCCGGTGGATTATTGTGTTGTTGGTGACAACGACCTCTATCAGCTGAGCCTGGAGCACCCGGACCTTCAAAAAACTTACATCGACACGATGGTTCCCCTTGACAAGTATCTTTTCGGTTCTTTCCGCAGCCCCGAATGCCTGGTGTTTACGACCGTTCTTTCAGAGCAGATAAGCCCTTTGGGAAAAGGTCTGGGCGAGCCCATCCTGTATCACAGCTCTGAAACGCTGTATGTGAATAATCTTCTTGAACGGTATAACAGTCGATTCGATGACATCAACCAGGTCCTGTTGTACAGCTTTTTAGCGCTGCAAAAGCAGAATGGCTGTATCGAAGGCCTGCAAAGCGATCAGAAGGGGCTGGCGGTTTTTTATGACGGGGATATGAGCCATCCCGTCACCGTTCCAATACCCGACTTCAGAAAGTATTCTTGAAAGGGGCTTTGCATTGGATACAAAAGAACACATTCTTAAGCTCCTGACCGGTAAGAAGGGAAAATTCGTTTCAGGCGAAAGCCTGAGCGACGATCTGGGCATTACACGGACGGCTGTCTGGAAGCACATTCATAAGCTTCGGGAAGAGGGTTACGGAATACAATCGGTATCAAAACGGGGTTACCGGCTGCATACAAGCCCGGATTTGTTCGATAAGAGCGCTCTCATCAGCGGACTTAACACCGAAATGCTCGGCAGCAACCTGATTTTCCTGAAAGAAACAGACTCCACCAACAATGAACTGAAACGGCTGGCTGCCGGAGGAGCGCCCGAAGGCACGGTGGTCATCGCCGAAAGGCAGCTGGCAGGCAGGGGGAGAAGGGGAAGAACGTGGGAACTGGATGAGGGAAAAGGGATTGCAATGTCCATCCTGTTAAGGCCGGACATTGCCCCGGCCAGTGTTCAGGCCATCACATTGGCGGCATCCAGTGCCGTTGTGCGCGCCATCGAACCCTTTACAAGCACAAAGCCGGAGATTAAATGGCCCAATGACATTCTGCTTTGCGGCAGGAAGGTATGCGGCATCCTGACCGAAATGACAGCCGAGCCCGACAAAATTTTGTCCATCATCGTGGGCATCGGGTTGAATGTCTTTCAGCAGGAAGAGGATTTTACAGGAGATTTGATGGAAACGGCCACATCCATCGCCCTGAACAGCATCGGACATATTTCGCGCAGCGTGCTGGCAGCGGGTATTCTGGAGGAATTTGAGGATCTGTATCTGGACTTTATTCACCGGCAGTCCACGGCGAAATTTCTGGATATATGGCGCAGCTTCTCCTGTACGATAGGCAGTGATATCATCATCCATCAGGGTGAAAAAACCTGGCAGGCCAAAGCGCTGGATGTGCTTGAAGACGGATGCCTGCTGGTGGAATCCGCGGATGGCATAAGGCAGACCATCGCTTCCGGTGAAATTTCAATCAGAAAAGCAAACAAAATGGAGGAAACAACATGAACCAGAATCAAAACAGCAATACCCATACAAACCCCGGCAGCAACAACCAGAGCAATAACCGGAACATGCCCAGCCGCAATGCCGGGGCCCGCAATAACAACAGCCCTCAGAACAGCGGCAATCATTCGGGCAATTTCAGAAACCCGGGCCATAACAATCACAGCGACGGGAACCGGGTTAAAAAAGAGTTCGTGCAGAAGAAAGAAAATAACCCGCCCCGCCAAAGCTTCCACAAGAACAATCATAATAACAGCAATAATCGCAGTGAAAATAAAAGTGACAACAGCAACAGGAACGAAATCAGAAATGACAACAGGGAATTTCACAAGAAGCCGCCGCAGCAAAGACATAATTCCGATGTGTATGCACCGAGAATTGTCAGCCCGAAAAGGGAAGAAACCGTGGATGATATCAAAATGGATATCGAAAAGCTTGAAAAGGATATCCAGTTTGAAATTAAACAGATTCGCAGCGTCAAGCTTGGGCTGTAAGCCCTGATTCACCTGAAACCCCAGGAAAGGGCGGGATTTTCTTTGCTGCTGGCCATTGATGTCGGTAATACGAATATTGCACTGGGCCTTTTTGATGGAAATACGCTGAAGCATCACTGGCGGATATCCACCAATCGTGAAAAGACCTCGGACGAGATCGGCATTCTGTTTATGTCCCTGTTTCAGTATGCCGGCGAAGACATCCGCCTGGTCAGGGATGTGATTGTATGCTCTGTGGTTCCTCCGATCATGCATTCTCTGATGAACGCCATTATCCGATATTTCAAAAAAGATCCGATCCAGGTTGGTCCCGGCATAAAGACAGGCATCAACATCAAATATGAGAACCCCCGGGAAGTGGGGGCGGATAAAATCGTGAATGCGGTCGGTGCCTTAAGTCTGTATGGAGGGCCCGTGATCATCGTCGATTTCGGAACCGCGACCACCTTCTGCGCTGTGAACAAAAACAGGGACTATCTGGGCGGAGTGATCTGCCCCGGCATCAAAATTTCAGCCGAGGCCTTGTTTGAAAAAGCTTCAAAGCTGCCCCGCGTTGAGCTGGTCGAACCCCAGCGGATCATCGGCCGGAATGTGGTTACCAGCATGCAATCGGGACTGTATTATGGGTACGTCGGGCAGGTGGAGTATCTTGTGCAGAAAATCAAGAGCGAAATGAAGGAAGAAAATATCAAGGTCGTAGCAACAGGAGGGCTTGCGAAGTTTATGGCGTCCCAATGCCATTGCGTGGATGAGGTGAATCGCATGCTCACCCTTGAAGGGCTGAGGGAAGTTTACCATATGAACAGTAAGTAAGCTGCCTTGTTTGGCGGATTGTTTTCCTG
>JAEZBW010000652.1 GCA_023426765.1 Bacillota bacterium | reverse complement strand
ACTCTTCCGAACTATATGGTTTTTCAGCTATAACAGATGTAACCATAAATGAAGATGGATCCTATTCAGTAAATGAAACACCGTATTCCTTCGGCGAAACGCAAACATTGAATTTGCATCTGCCTGCACTGCAATTTAAGGGGAAAATCTATGACAGCGATGGTACGACAATACAAACAGAAGCTTATGTTACTGTTAAAAATGCATTGGGTGAGATTGTAAGAAAATATAAAATGATTGAAAATGATCCGCATCGGGGCATATTCATGATCGGAGGGCTGCCGGACGGCACTTATTCCCTTCAGGCGGAATCAACGGATCAGGGCATGTATTCGGCGTCAAAAGAGGTTACAATATCAGGTTTGAATATAACGGTAGATGGTGTGTCATACAGTTCAGACAATTATATTGGCTTGTCTTTGACGGAGTTTAATGATACCATTTCAGGTTTCTTTCTGGATGATGAAACAAACCAACCCATATATGAAGACGGATTTTTCATTGGTGTCCCCTATGGATGCGAAAGCGAAATAAACACCAATGGAGAGTTCATAATTACGGGATTGACTAACGGTGAACACGAAATGTTCATTTGGACAGACCCAAGTTCGGATTATTTGGGCAAGCATGTCCTTTTGTTTGTTTCCGGAGGCACGGTAAACATTAATGGCCAGGAATATGCTCGTAATAATGCAGCCATTTATTTAACCAAAACTAAAGTAAAAGGAATTGTAAGAAAACCGGATGGAACCATAGCAGAAGATATGTTCATAAAAATATACCCTCTGGATGATTCTATCTACTGTGGTACAAATTCAGGAGATGGATATTATAGAATCATGTCTGAAGGCAGCGGAAATCTCAGCTATTATGTATATGACAATGCCTCAGAATTATATGGTTTTTCAGACAGAATAGATGTGACGGTGAATGAGGACGGAACTTATGTGCTTGATAGTATTACATATCCGTCTGGTGGAACAATTCCTGTCGATCTCCAGCTTCCGGCCCTGCAATTCAAAGGAAAAGTATTTGACTCAAGCGGAACGGAAATTCAAACAGAAGCTTATGTTACTGTGAAAAATGCATTGGGTGAAATTGTAAGAAAATATAAAATGATTGAATATGACCCGCATCGGGGCATATTCATGATCGGAGGGCTGCCGAACGGCACTTATTCCCTTTCTGCCGGGATAGAAGAAGGGACAGTGAAATGGTCGTCACCTTCTGTGGAGATACGGATCAATGGGTCGACCATCACTGCCAATGGCGTGGTTTATTCCTCGGATTCGTACATTAATCTGCTTTTATCCATACCGGATGCTTTCTGCGGCATTACAATTGATAGAATTTCGGGCAAGGTTCAGGGGAATACCGTGGAGGTGAAAGGGACATCGACCATTGAAGATTTGGATGTAAAAGTGCTTGGCCCGGATGGAAGCGTCTACCATGAAGGTTCCCTGACAAGTGTAAACGGAGAATATTCTTATACCTTTGCGCTGGCATCAGATGCGGCAATCGGGGAATATAAGGTTTTCGTCGGCCTGGGGGTTAATAAGGCACTCAGAACATTTTCTGTGTCGCGGTATACCCCGCCCAGTGATGATTCGTCCGGGGGCGGTGGTGGCAATGCAACTGTGCCGCCAACCCCGACACCGACAGTAACCCCGACACCGACAACTGCTCCGGTGCCGACGCCTGTACCCATGCAAACCCTCACTCCGGAAGAACAAAAGCAAGCTGGTGAAGAAATTTCCAAACAGCTGGAGGAAGGCACCAAGAACCTGGTAGGGAATAGTGCCGAAGAGACAAAAGGCAACCTGCAGAACATCGCAGGCAGCATAACCAGTGCCATTGCAAGTACCGGTCAGTCCACGTCGCAGGAAACACAGGAAACGATAAAGAAGGCCGTTGAAGATTCCATTAACAGCATTGTAAATGCGGTTCAAACGCTGGCCGATGATGATGATCTGCATAGTGCAGGCGCTTCGCTGAACCAGATTATCAGTGATACTGCCGGTTTGATTTCGGATGATCTTGACTCCGCAGGAGCCCAGGCGGTTACAGAATCCATCGGAAGTGTAATTCATGGTGCCAGCTCAGTCCTTGGCCAGATGAATGACCTGAATAAAGCGGCTGATCTCGCAAAATCCATCATTTCATCCGCATGGGATGTTTTAGGAAAAGTGGATGGAGGAGCAGCTGAAGATAAAGTTGCAGAACAGCTTAAAGGAATAGCCAAAGCAGTTGTTGACAAAGCAGGCAAGCAGACCGTCGAGGCTGTGAAAACAGGAGATACTGCTTTAGCGACTGTACAGGGAGATCAGCTGAATGATGTTATCAAGCAGCTTGAAACCGTTAAAGCGGTAGCGGAAGAATTACAGGAGAGCCTAAAGGGAAGCGGAATTGATGAAGAAATCGAAACCAAGATTGCTATAGACATCCAGATTGGTGCTGAAGAAAAGAACGTTAGGGCGGAGCTGCCTAAAGAATTGATGGAGGCTGTTGACAAGAACGGCATTAATAAGGTGGAGATCACTGCCGGTGATACGAAAATTGATTTGCATACGGACTTTGTTGAAAACGCAGGAACCCAGTCATTGGCTCTCGAGGTGAGAAAAGAAGAAGCCAACGATGAGCTGAAGAGCAAAATGACCGAAGAACAGAAAAAGCTGCTGGAAAACAACCCGACGATATTTAACTTTAATGCCATTGTCGGGGGTGCTCAGGTTACAGAATTCAAAAAACCTGTGGGAATAAGGATTAAGTATCAACTGAAGGAAAATGAGAATCCGGACAATATCACGATCCTTTATCTCGCCGACGACGGAACAATTCAGAACATGACCGGTAAATATGATGAAGAAACAGGGGAAGTAGTATTCAGTACAAACCACTTCAGCAAATACATCATAAAAAACCTTGTTTTAAGCTTTACTGACGTACCGAATGATTTCTGGGGTATTAGCTGTATTCGTTCCATGGCCTCGAAAGGAATTATTGAAGGTATTGGAAACGGTCAGTTCCTGCCTCACGATAACGTAACCAGAGCGGAATTTGCGAAAATGCTGACTGTGGCAGCCGGACTTGTGGATAAGAATGCAACCTGTGAATTTACGGATGTTGCTAAAGACAAGTGGTATTACAAATACATAGCCAGCGCATATGCTTCCGGCCTTACAAGTGGCATTTATTACACAGAATTCGGTCCCGATATGAAGATGACAAGGCAGGAAATGGCGGCAATGATAGCCAATGCAATGCAAGCCGATATCACATCCGAGGAAGCTCTGGAAATCGTGGGCGAGTACAATGATTATGAATTGTTGGCGGATCATTTGGTGAAGGGCATGGCTGTTGCTGCCAAGACAGGCATTATTAATGGGAAACCTGGAAAACTGCTTGATCCAGAAGGTCATGCAACAAGAGCTGAAGCTGCGGCAATGATTTACAGATACTTTAACTATTAAGCTTCCGCCTAAAAAACTAAAAGTAAAATGAAAACTGAAAAAACGAGAGAAAACAAGATAAACAATAAAATAAAGAGAGAATGAGAGAGATATTTTAAAAATACGGCACATCACTCTTGACATTGCATATGTCCTGTATTACAATAAAAACCGCCGCGCAAAACGGCGGTTTTTAAATTGTGTGCTACGGCGGCAAAGAACATGGGTCTAAACCCCGATCCGGGATCATCCGGTGCCGCTTTCAGACAGGTTACAAACGGACAGGAGCAGTCCATGTCCGATTCCAGAAGGAGGATACACATGAAAACATTCATGGCTAATGCAGCGAACATTGAACGTAAATGGTTTGTTGTGGACGTGGAAGGCAAAGTGTTGGGCCGTGCCGCCAGTGAAATTGCAAAGATCCTGCGTGGTAAACATAAACCTGAATTTACGCCTCACGTGGATACCGGTGACTTTGTCATCGTATTGAACGCCGATAAGATCGTTCTGACAGGCAGAAAACTTGACGATAAGATGTACAGACATCACACAGGCTGGGTTGGACATCTGAAGGAAACCAAAGCCCGTCATTTACTGGCTGCAAAACCCGAACAGCTCTTTGAGCTGGCTGTTAAAAGAATGCTTCCCAAGAACAGCCTGGGAAGACAGATGTTCAAGAAGCTGAAGGTTTACGCAGGCGCCGAACATAATCATCAGGCGCAGAAACCTGAAGTCCTTGAACTGAACATATAACGAGGGGAGGCGTATTATAAATGGCAAAGGTACAATATTACGGTACAGGCAGAAGAAAAAGCTCAGTTGCACGCGTTCGGCTGGTTCCGGGCGAAGGCAATGTTACCGTGAACGATCGTTCACTGGATGAATATTTCGGTCTGGAAACCCTGAAGGTTATTTCCAGACAGCCGTTGGTTCTTACCCAAACCGAAAACAAGTTTGATGTTATCATCAGTGTTATCGGCGGCGGGTTTACCGGCCAGGCAGGCGCCATCCGTCATGGCATCGCCAGGGCTTTGTTAAAGGCCGACGAGGAATTCCGCGCTGCACTGAAGAAGGCCGGCTTCCTCAC
>JAEZBW010000645.1 GCA_023426765.1 Bacillota bacterium | reverse complement strand
ATATTATTCCAACTGGAACTATTACTGGCATTACTGCCAAGCCCATGCCTGACATCCCCGTAACGCTTCACATTCCCATCGAATGTTGAGCCTGGGCCATAACACGTCTTTCGCAAATACGCGTCGTTTGTTCCCCAATACACGATGCCGACATGGTCCCCTGACGAACTGGAGTCATTCATAAAACCGTTGTCGCTCGTGCAATCCGCTTTCGTCGCGGAGGGATTCCACGAACCAGAGCTATCGGCATTGGTATAAGTATCAATCTCAATACCAAATTTTGGTGGGTTGAGTCCTTTGGTAAACCCGCTGGTGTCCACATATTCCGCCACGGTAGTGGCAAATGTCCCATCCTTAGAGTTATAAACCCTGGAATCGCCGGCGTAACCAAGGAGACCACCCTCAGCGGAATCACCGCCGCAGGAGAGATAATTGTTCTGCGCTGCGTTAAGAATGGCTATAACAAAACCGTCTCCGATGTTTGTTGCGAATTTAAAAGTGAAAAACAACCGGAATCCAGAACCAAAGGTACTCACCCCTTTGCTACTGACACCAGGCTTGCTTCCGGTATACCAAACATTACCAAAACCGTAATTATAGTCTTTGCCAACTGTCAGATTACCAGTCATTATCTGTGCATTATCAAGTGTCGTCGGAATATCTCGCGTCGAATTCGCAGAATACGCAGCATAATCCGTCCGGTTGCTTGGATTAAGAAAATTATACTCGCCGAGATTAGACGGCGGAGAATAGTCCATTTCGGCACTTGCAATATAATTAAAGCTATTTTTCGACGACGTCGTCACAACACCCTGTGATGTCACTGTTTTCTTCAAATTATCCTTAGCATCTACTGTAATGATGAATTTCTTATTCGAATCAATTACATACGTATTTGGAAGATTGTCTATTGTAAAACCACTCGTGTCAGTGCCTGCATTCAATTTATCTATTCTGGCCTTAGCATATTTTAGTCCAGAAATAGCCGCATAATACACCTCATCAACATTGTTTCCCTGAACTTCCGTGTTCGTCGCGGAGCCATGCAGTCGCGACAACGTTGCCCCAATAACGCTCATGACGATGATCGCCCCGATCACCACGAACAGCACGCTGCCGCGAAGTCTTCCCTCGCCCTTGAACGGACCATTGCGAAAGAACATGCTCCTCCCTGATCTTTACAGACTCTTGAGGGTGAATTGCGAAGTTAACGTCTGTGTCTTGGCACCAACTGTAATTATCAATGTCGTCGTGACATAGCTGAGATTGGCGACGCCAGTCGCCGAAGCATCTTTCGTCATCAAAAATGCCGAAACATTTTCGCACAAAGGCACGCTATTCAAGCTCAATATTTTGGTCGAAGAATCGTACGACACGACATTATCTACTCCGGTCGAACCATCCAGAGAGGTGAACTTATAGGGCGTCGAGTAGGCCGTAGCTGAGCTGACATCCAGCACAAAAGGCTTAGCCGTCGCCGTCTTGTCGATGGTCGTCACCTCGGTAAAGAGGCGATTCATGGCGATTTGCCCTTGCTGGATGGCGACATCGACATCCTTAATGGATGAATAGAGCCGGACGAAACGAACATACCCAATGGCTGCAAACGCTCCAAGAAGTCCCAAGATTACCAGGACGCAGATGATTTCGACGAGAGAGAAGCCGTGCTTGTTTTTCATGAACTTATTGCACTCGACGAAAAGAGCATAGACAAGGTTTCGCCTGTGCCGGAATTTTTCAGTGTCAACAAATAATAGTTGCCACTTGTGAGTGCTGTATTAACAGCAAAAGTTGTTCCAGTAAGGGTACAAAACCCCGTCTTCGTAGAATCGATGACAAACCCTGTCGTCAAATCATTCGCCTGGACGGCATTTTTAAAATCCGCGTAAGTTTGCGATGGATTTGCTTGGCGTCGAGCAATGGCTTTCTCCATAGTCGACTGCAATGTCACCTCATTGTTCAAATTCTGCAACGCCGTAGCATTCCCCTTAATCGCGCCGGAGAGCATCGGCCCGGCCAGGGACGCGAGCAGTCCGGCCAGGACCAGCGCAATGACAATCTCGATGAGCGTAAAACCTTCCCTGGCTCGACGCATGGCCAACCTCATTGGGCAAAGCCCGTTTTGGCGTATATCGTCATGGACTTGCCGGTATCGCCGGTGAACGTCACGGTCACGTCGTTGCCCAGCACCGCCAACGGCGCGGTCTTTAAATATTCCGCGCCGGTCGAGGTGTTCGAACCGCCGGACGCGGCCAGACGGCCGCGGTAGTCGAAAATAATCTCGTTTTTGCCGCCGTTGCTGACGGCATTGCTCGACGACATGGTCACGCCGCTGGACAAGTTGCGCGTGTTCGCGCCCACGCCCGGCAGGATCGGATTTGTTTTCAGGTCGGGATTGTTGGTGAAAAGCGAGTAGGACAGGCCGTCGGCGGCGATGCTGAGGCCCCAGGTAGAAATGTCGCCCATGGCGCGCTGCTGGGCATAGCGCAGGCTGGCCTTGAACACGTCGGCTTCGGTGGCGGCGGTAATGTTGTTCGTCGAGTACTTGCTGATGGCGACTGTGGCCAAAACGCCAAGCAGCACCAAAACAACAACAATTTCAATAAGAGTAAATCCGCCAGAGTACGCGGCCCAACGTCTTGAAGCCTGCCGTTCCAGGCCAACACTTTGACAAATCATGCTTTTTCCGCCATGCTGCAAGACGCTTCCGGCAACAACTTCAACAAACTTAACTGAACTATAACCATTTCCGGGTCCTATGCAAATTGAAAAGAATCCGCTCTGGCGGGCCGGGAAACACCCGCTCTTCTGGGGCTGCCTGCTGTTGACCGCTGTCACCGTCCTCAACAACTGGCCCATGGCCGCCTTCGGCTTCGCCTGGGACGACCACGGCTATGTGGTCCGCAACTACCCCGTACAAGACCCGGTTTCGCTCAAAAGCATCCTGTGGTGCCTGACCGCCTTTGCCGAGGCCAACTGGCACCCCATGACCTGGCTGGCGCTGCACCTGCAATTCCAATTCTTCGGCCTCAATCCCGGCGGCTACCACGTCACCAACCTGTTCCTGCACATCGCCAACACGCTGCTGCTGTACGCCCTGCTCTACCGCACCACCCGCGCCGTGGGCAAAAGCCTGTTCGTGGCCGCGCT
>JAEZBW010000639.1 GCA_023426765.1 Bacillota bacterium | reverse complement strand
CGTCAGCGCTTCCTCCTGGTCGTGGGTGACATAAATGAAGGTGATCCCGACGTTTTTCTGCATGTCCATCAGTTCGATCTGCATTTCCTTGCGAAGCTTCAGATCCAGGGCTCCGAGGGGTTCATCGAGAAGAAGAACCTTGGGCTCGTTCACCAGCGCCCTTGCGATGGCTACGCGCTGCTGCTGCCCGCCGCTGAGCGAATCCACATGTCTGGCTTCAAAACCCTCCAGATCCACCAGCTTCAGCATGCGCCCAACCCTGCGCTTCATATCGTCCAAAGAAACCTTTTTAATGCGAAGCCCGAAAGCGATGTTTTCAAATACGTTCATATGGGTGAACAGGGCATATTTTTGAAATACGGTGTTGATATTTCGTTTATACGGCGGCAGATCATTAATCCGGTTGCCTTCAAAAAGAACATCACCGTCGTTGGGATCTTCAAAACCACCGATCATCCGAAGCGTTGTTGTTTTACCGCAGCCGCTTGGACCCAGCAGTGTTATGAACTCATTTTCCCGGATAAACAGGTTGATATTGTCTACCGCGACAACACCGTTATAAGCTTTGGTTAAATTACGAAGCTCTATGATTTTTCGGCTCAACGAAAGCACCTCCTGTTATTGCTGTGGACGAATTGCAGCAGGACGATTCCCAGGCACCGTTAAAAGCTTGGCGGCGTGGAAATCCAAAGCACCTGTGCAGGCTTTTTCCCACTGTTTTTAATACTGTGGGGTTCACTTGTCTTATAGTGGAAACACTCGCCCTTTTTCACCCGGAAACGATCCTTACCGACGGTTAAATAAATGCTTCCGTTCAGTACATACCCGAATTCTTCACCCTGGTGGGGGTTGTCTTCATAGGTTTCGCCGTTTTCATTCAGATCCAGGATAATGGGTTCCATATCCATTTTCTGCGCATTCGGAACAATCCAGTTGATGCGGTAACCCTGCTCCTCCACTTCTTTTACGAAGACATCCTGCTGCTTGAAAACAATCTGTTCCTTCTTTTTTTCATTGAAGAACTCGGGTATACTGCTGCCAAGACAGTCGAGTATATCCTTCAGCGTGGTAATGGAAGGAGAGGTTAAATCCCGCTCGAGCTGAGAAATATAGCCCTTGGTCAGTTCACAGCGGTCTGCGAGCTCTTCCTGGGTTAAGCCATATTCCATGCGCATTCTCTTGAGTTTATCCCCGATTTGCATATTCATCACTCCATCATGCAAAAGGCCATTCCATTCCTCCTGCAAAAAAAGTCGTCTTGTTTAGTGATACTAAACCCCTGTTATCTTTTAAAACAATTTGTTTACTATTACTAAACTCGCAACGAGATTAATTATTGCATTTTTTATCGATGATGTCAACTTAATTTTTTATCATCGGGTGAAAGGGATTTATACGCTGTAACCCGGACGTACGGCGGGTTGTATATATCCCTCCGTCTACAGCGGATCGATGTGTTGAACAAGCAAATAAAAATCCCGCCTGAAAGGCATCTCAATGGTTGAGATACAGAACTCGGCGGGAAAAAGGTGTATAAATTCCGAAGAAATAATAAATCGGTTTGGGCTGCCCTTCTTAGGGTTTACCGATTTTTGAAAACGGGAATATCCGGAAAATTGCTTTTCCTTCAACGCTGCTCAGGCTAACTGGGCCGAAGCTGCGGCTGTCCAGGCTGTTTTCACGATTATCCCCCATGACGAAGATCTGCCCCTGCGGGACCACAAGCGGGTACTCCATGGACATTCCCGGGGTCATCCCCTTCACATAGGGTTCATCGAGCTGAATACCATTCACATACACCAGTCCATCGCGGATATCAACCTCTTCCCCGGCCAGGGCAATAACACGTTTGATCAGTCGGTTCGTCCTGTAATCCTTCTGAAACCTCAGCTGGACATCCTTCAAAAAAACCTGATACCGCTTCACGAAGCCTTTTGTGTCCTCATTCTTGACGAAGACAATGATATCTCCCTTTTTCGGTTCTGAAAACTGGTAGCTCAATTTATCCATGATCAGCATATGGCCTTCAAACAGGGTATTCTGCATCGAGGACTGATGAACCGTTGTCAGTGCATACAATTGGCTTTGCAAAAACGATGCGATGATGACTGCGCCCATAAAGTAAAGAATCCATTCCAATATTTCCCTGCCTATGTTTAACTTTTGTTCTTCAGGCATTTTCTTCCTCCGTTCTCCTGTGAGACCCTCCGGTTACACATCCATTCCGCTGTCTTCAGGTTCAAGGCCTTTGCTGCGGAGCCTTTTTATGATCATATCATTCCTTGTTTCAATCGTCAGGGGGTGAAGCAGCCGCCCTTTCGAAAGCTCGTGCCGGATGGTTGAATCGGCACACAGCTGAACGCACAAATCCAAATCGCGGTATGCGACGCTTCTGATTTCATCCAGCCCGCTGAAAGCTCGGTTGGGTTCAATGTAATCGGCGACAAATACGATTTTTTCAAGAAGGTTCATCCCGGCTTTACCGGTCGTGTGCCAGTAAATCGCCTGAAGGACATCCTCGTCGGTGACGCCGTACTGTTCTTTTGCAATATGATATCCCAACAGCCCATGTAACAGCTGAAAAGACGCTTTTTGTATTTCGTCGGGTTCTTCTCCATAGTTTCTAAGCAGCAGGAGGGCTTCCTGCTCCCCGACAGATTTTGCACAGTCATGCAGAAGGCCGGCTATTTCGGCTTTCGTTTGGTCTGTCTGATAATGCGCTGCAAGTTTTCGGGCTTCTTCCATCACTCCGGTGGAATGATTGTAGCGTTTTGTACTGAGAACGCCCATCAGCTTGCTTCTCATTTCGGTAATGGTCATATTCTTCCCCCTGATGCCGGTGTCAGCCTGGTAAACCTGAAGAAATCAATATAGCATGTGGAGCTGTATATAGCTTAATACCTCATCGGGCACCCTGTACCGGATGGATAAACCGTTTTTCAGCCGCTCGCGGATTTGAGTGGACGAGATTTCAATCAACGGAGTATTCGCGTGGAGAATTTCCGCATCATATTGATCCCTGAACCAGCGGATCATGTTTTGATATTCAATTTCGGGCGTATTGGGCCTTCCGGCAACAATCAGGGTGGCAAGTTCAAAGATCTTATTGATGTTGTGCCAGGTGGTCAGATTGAGAATTGAATCGGCACCGCAGATAAACCCCAGTTTCTTCCCCGGATAGAGGGTAGAAAGTACTTCGAGCGTATCGGAGGTGTAGGTGATTCCTTCGCGGTTGATCTCAACCTCGGAAACTTCAAAAAACGGGTTTTTGGAAATCGCTTTACAGACCATGTTATATCGATGCTGGGTGTCTTCCAGTTCTTCTTCCTGCTTGTGGGGCGGCTTCCCTGCCGGTACAAATATGATCTTTTCCAGTTTGAATTCTTCCCGTATCGTTTCAGCGAGCAACAGGTGTCCGGTATGAATCGGATTGAAAGCTCCGCCAAAGACCCCAATCATGGAATAACCACTCCTTTACTGTGGAAAAAGCGACGCGATACGCTCCAGCGCTTTGTCCATCAGTTCATTTATGCTGTAGGCCTCACAGCCGGGAATATAGATATTGCATTTCCCTATGGGAATCAGTACCTTCAGTGCATCGGCCGATGAAACCGCTTCAGCCATTTTCGGTGTGATCTCCCCCATCATGCCATTTGCCGCAATAATTCCAATACCGCCAACGATGATGTCCGCCTTGCCGACATTATAAACAACCGCATTTTCTCCCGTTGCCGACTGTCCGGCACCGGCCTTGCGCATGGCACTGGTCGCCATTACGTTGGTTCCCAGAGCAATAATGGTTGCATCCGGAAACCTGTCCTTCAGTTTTTCCACAATCACCTTGCCCAATCCCCCGCCCTGGGCATCAACTACAGCAATTTTCAACGGAAACCACCCTTCGCTTTATATCTGGGGTATGAACCGTAACGTTTTCAGAACAAACCCCATATTCTTGTATGACAACGTTATGGACAAACCGGTTCCTTCAATAATATACCATAATTCAATGCCAGGCTGCAAACTCCAGGGGCTTATTTCATGAGAACGCCTGACAACAGGTTACTGTTCACGGGTAGTATCTGAAAACCATCCGCGGTACCCGCTTCGGGTGTTTTGTCTCCTCCGACAACAAAGCACTAACCTCTCTGCACGCATTTAACGATTTACTTGTTTAAGTTGAGGTCTCCATATCCTGGGTCGCTCAAGCTGCACGCAATAGACCTTCCTGTATGAAGCAGGGCTTCGAGGTAT
>JAEZBW010000600.1 GCA_023426765.1 Bacillota bacterium | reverse complement strand
CAATTGAGCCGTCCGCTGATCCCGAAGCTGCCAGGCATCGAGCGCTTCCGGGGCAAGGCCTTTCACTCCGCGCAGTGGGACCACCAAACGCCGCTGGACGGCAAGCGTGTCGCGGTGGTCGGCACTGGCGCCAGCGCCATCCAGTTCGTCCCGCAGATTGCGCCGAAGGTGGCTGAGTTGTTGCTGTTCCAGCGCAGCGCCGCCTATGTGATTCCCAAGCCGGACCGTCCTTACGCCGACTGGGAACGCCGTATCAAGTCGCGCCTGCCCTGGCTGCAACGCCTGGATCGAGGCCTGAAGTACATCCAGCACGAGGCGCGGGCGCTGGCCTTCACCGTGTTCCCGCCAATGATGAAATTCATGCGGATCAGCTTCCACCTGCACATGCGTAAAAGCATCAGCGACCCGCAGCTGCGTGCTCGGTTGCAGCCGGACTATCCCATGGGCTGCAAGCGCATCCTGATCAGCAACGACTACTACCCGGCATTGGCGCGCAGCAATGTGAAGCTGGTGGATACCGGCATACGCGAGGTCACCGAGGACGCCATCGTGACCCGCGACGGGGTACGCCACCCGGTGGATACGATCATTTACGGTACCGGTTTCGCCGCCACCGAGTTCCTCGCGCCGATGCGTATCACCGGCCTGGGCAGGCGCGAACTGAACCAGGCCTGGAGCGACGGCGCCGAGGCTTACAAGGGCATCAGCGTCAGCGGTTTCCCCAACTTCTTCATCCTCTATGGGCCGAACACCAACCTGGGGCACAACTCCATCATCTACATGCTGGAGAGCCAGTTCCCCTATGTGCTCGGCTGCCTGCAACGGATCCAGCGCGAGGGCCTGAAGTACCTGGACCTCAAGCCACAGGCGCAGCAGGGCTTCAACCGCCAGTTGCAGCACGACCTGCAGCACACCATCTGGGAGCGCGGTTGCAGCAGTTGGTACAAGACCGCAAGCGGCCGCAATACCGTGAACTGGCCGGGCTTCACCTTCCGCTACCGCCAACAGACCCGTCAGCCGGAGTTCGCCGACTATGACTGCATCCGTTGAACCCCAGGTGCCGCTGTCGACCCGTCAGAAACTGCTGACGGCCATCCTGCGCGGCACGCTCAACCTGCTGTTCCGTGGGCTGATGGGCCCGCAATTGCCGGTAAAGGCGCAGCGCGCCCTGTTACGCGGACTGACCGCCGCAACGCTGACGCCCCGTGGCGTACGCAGTGAGCAGACGACCCTGGGCGGCGTGCCCGCCGAAGTCTGGCGGCCGGAAGCGGCGAGCGAGGGCAGGGTGATCCTTTACCTGCACGGCGGCGCCTACCTGGTCGGCTCGCCGGCCACGCACCGGGCGATCACCGCCAACCTGGCACGGCGCTGCAAGGCCGAGGTCTGGGTGATCGACTACCGCCTGGCCCCCGAGCACCGCTTCCCTGCCCAGCGCGAGGACGCCGTAGCGGCTTATCGTGCATTGCTCGACAAGGGCATCCCCGCACCAGCCATCGCGGTAGCCGGAGACTCCGCCGGCGGCCACCTGACCCTGCAGTTGGCGCTGGAAGCCAAGGCGCTGGGTCTGCCGATGCCAGGTGCGCTGGTCACTTTCTCGCCGGTGACCGATCTCTCCGGCGAGCATTTGCACGCCCCGGCGGCGGGCGATCCGCTGATCACACGCGCCTGGATGGACAGCGCCATGGAGATGTTCTGCCCGCCCGGCGTGCCCCGCGCGGACGCCCAGTTGTCGCCGCTGCACGCTGATCTCAGCGGCCTGCCGCCGCTGCTGATCCAGGTTGGCGAGGACGAGGTATTGCGCAACGACAGCCTGCGATTCGTCGATGCGGCACGGCGTTACGGCAACACCGTGCAACTGCAGCGCTTTCCCGGCTGCTGGCATGTGTTCCAGGCTCACGCCGGCCTGCTGAACGTGGCCGACCGTGCCTTGCAGGACGTCGCCCATTTTGTCGCCAGCCATCTACAGGTCGCCCCCTTGCAAGGAGTGCAGCGATGAACACCATTCTGATCAGCGGGGCGGCCTCGGGCATCGGCGCCGCCACCGCGAAACTGTTTCATCAGCGCGGCTGGCGCGTTGGCCTGATCGACCTCAATCCCGAACCGCTGGCGGCGCTGGCTGCCGAGCTCGGCGGCGCCTGGCAACGGGCGCTGGACGTCACGGACGCCGAGGCTGTGACGGCGGCGGTGCGCGGGTTCGCCGACGCACACGACGGCCATCTGCGCCTGCTGTTCAATTGCGCGGGCATCCTGCGTTTCGGCCGCTTCGAGGACATCAGCCTTGCCGAGCACAACCGCATCATCGCCATCAACGTGCAGGGCGTACTCAATTGCTGCTACGCCGCGCTGCCGTACCTCAAGCGCACGCCGGGCGCGCAGGTGCTGAACATGGGCTCGGCGTCCGGGCTCTATGGCGTGCCGCAGATGGCCAGTTATTCGGCCTCGAAGTTCGCCGTGCGCGGGCTGACCGAGGCGCTGGAGCTGGAGTGGCGCGAGCTGGGCATTCGCGTCGCTGACCTGATGCCGCCGTTCGTGCGCACGCCGATGGTCGCCAGCCAGACCTTCGAACCGCCGGTGTTGCGCCGCCTGGGCGTCACCCTGGTGGCTGAGGATATTGCCCAGGCCGCGTGGCGGCAGGCCCAGAGCGGCGGCGTGCATCGGCCCATTGGCGCGATGTTCCGCGCGATGTACTGGTCCGGCCAGCTGTCGCCACCGGCGATCAACCGTTGGGTGATGGCCTGGCTCAGCCGTGCCTGAGTAGACTGGAGGGGCGGCGAAGGAGGCCGTCCCATGCAGCGAAATCCGGAACCCCAGCCTTCGGCCTGGCAGCGCGTGCTGCAGGACATCACTTCACCCTTCGACCGCATCAGCGAGATGACCTATGGGGTGATCATGACCCTGACCATCATCTCGGTGATTTCCGCCGCCAGCGGCGGGGCCAGCCGGCAGGATCTGATCGTCGCTGCACTGGGTTGCAACCTGGCCTGGGGGCTGGTGGACGCGATGATGCTACTGGTGCGCCTGCGGGTCGAGCGGGTGCATCGGCACGGCCGCCTGCGAGCCCTGCGCAGGACGTCCAGTGATATCGATTTTCGCGAGGGCCTCGACGAGTTCCTGCCGCCGCGGCTGGTGGCTGCGCTGCAACCAGACGAGGTCTGGCGACTGCGCCAGCGGCTGATGCGCTCGGACCTGGGTACCGGGCAATTGCGTCATGGCGGAGCGGAAATCTGGCTGGCGGCGCTGCTGATCGTGCTGCTGGTCAGCGGCATCACGCTGCCGCTGATCCTGCCGCTGTGGCTGGTGCCAGATGATCTGCTGGCGCTCCGCCTGGCCCAGGGTATCGGCGTGGTCATGCTGTTCGGCCTGGGCTGGCTGCTCAGTCGCTGGTCCGGCGACTCACCCTGGCCGGGGGCGCTGGGTTTCATGGCGCTGGGCGTGGCCATGACAGGCCTGTGCATAGCGTTGGGCGGCTAGCGACGCGGGATGGCGCCTTTCTGCCGCCCGTCGCCGCCGAACGGCGCGAAGCGCCAAAGGAGCGGCAGGTCGCGAGCTCAGGCGCTACTCTGAGAAATGTGGCCGGGACATTTCCGCGGCGCCATTCGTCGCGTTCGGCGGAGTTGGCCACCATTTCGGGGGACGTTGCGTCATTTGACGTTTCCCGGCGGCACACTGAAGTGCCCGGAATACGCCCTTGCAGGGCGTGTTCG
>JAEZBW010000595.1 GCA_023426765.1 Bacillota bacterium | reverse complement strand
GCTGTGCTGCACGCAAACAGAATAAAAGCTACTCGGGCTTGATCCGCACCGCGGTGCCGTCTTCGTTGGTGTGAACTTCGTAATTGGTGCCCGCCGCGCTCAACAACACATTAAAGCCCGAGGTGATAGCCTGCAAGCATGATTCCGCCGGGCCGCCAAGGCCGAGGCAGCTATCCGACCACTGCACGGCCTCGGCCGAGACAAAGCTGATCTGGTCCGCCGAGATGCCGGTCATCTCGCTCACCGAGGCGATGGCCGCGGCGACCGCCGGAGTATTTGCGTCGATGACCATTTCACCCGCGGGCATGGTGGCATTCGGGTCCGCACCACCGGGCTGCACGGCTGGCGTCTGCGCGGTGCCTGCGCACGCGCTCAGGGCCAGCATCAACACCAGCAGAGAAACGACAAAACTTCGTTTGTTCAACATTCTTCTTCTCCTTGAACGATATACAGATGTTCCTTCCTTCAGCATCCCCACACGATTTGTATGTGGAGGTGAGAAGGTGATTCGATTGCGTGATCGCCTGATATTTTCGCCGCGCATTTTACTCCGTTCTACGCGGTGACCGCGCCATGTGCCTGCGGAGGTATTCCTCCAGCTGCATAAAGCGCATCACAGGCGATTTTAGGTCCTGGGTCTGCCGCGATGCAACGAGACGCATTTCCGCCAGGCAATCGGCAAACCTTTCGTTGATAATCCATTCAATGGCAGTGCCATACGTGGCCTGGATATGGGCCGCGATCTGGTCGACATCGCGCATCTGGCTGTACTTTGCGCGTTCTCCCGCTGTTTTCACAATCGGCGACCAGAACATGAAGTGTTTCTCGTAGTCGGGGAAATACTTGTTGGCATATTCAATGTCCTTTGAGAACTTTGTAATGATCTTGCCAACGTTGTCGGGCTGGGCCGCTTTCACGTACTGCAATCCGGCTGTCAGGTGAACGGCCACCTCACAAATGTAGATGGCCCGCTGCTGCAAGTGAATGCCAACGACATCGATTTCACCCTGCACGTCCCGGGTGTAAACATTCTGCTGGATAAACTCACAACCTTTCACATAATGGAGATATGCCGAAACGATCTCCTCACCGATGTTAAACGCCATTGTCTCGCTCCGCCCCGCCTAATCTTCCAGCACCACGCGCTGGGCCGGCGCGCGGCGCATGAGCATGCCCGCGCCCGCCGCGGCCTGAAACGCCGCCCCACCCCGCAGCAGCCAGCCGGGCCAGCCGATAAACCATTCCACCACCCGGCGGAAGGGGTTACCCGGTGGCCCCAGGCGCAGGCGGCAGAGATATTTGCGTCCGAGGGTGGCCGTCAGCAGGCCGTCGAGCAGCATGACGGCCGCGAAGGTACGCCGCAAAATTTTTCCCATCATACTCCTGCCTTTCCAGCGGCTCGCGCAGTATCTTTAGCGCGGGCCCGTTTCTTTCAGCATGATAGGGCACATAGAAGGCGCTGTCTAGCAGGGAATTCCCTCACGCGTCCCTATTTTATTATATTTATACCGGGAAACCCCTACCAAAAGAAAAGGAAACCTACAAGTTGATCCGCTTCTCCGCATCGATGATACTTTTTTGAGCACTTAGAACGACGTGGCTTCTTGACTTCTGTTGCTGACTCCATTGTGGTTCAACATTTTGTGCTGTGTATCGGCAGAGGGTTGCATTGATGTCTGCTAGGTTTTGTGTTGGCAGGTGACAAACGAGGGGGAGAAAGTGGAGGCAGGGTGGCAGATCAGACCGAGAATGTGCCGGTTGAGGGGCGCGATGGGCAAATTGGCTGGGTCAACCCCCGCGACCAAACCGCGGGCGGAACGGAAGTGTTGATCCGGCTGACCAATGGTCAGGCGATTTTGGCGCCGCGCGAGCTGCTGGTGCCGCAGAAAAGCGGCGGGTACTACATCCCCCTCAGCAGCGAGCAGCTTCAGGAGGATGTGCAGGTTGCCGGAGACAAGCAGCAGGCCAAAGAAACCCTGATGGTGGTGCCGGTGCTGGTGGAGAAGGCCGACATCGGCAAAAAGGTCACCGGAAACACGGTGCGGATTTCCAAAAAGGTCAAGCAGCGCCAGGAGCGGATCGAGAATACGGGCTTCACCGAGCAGATACACGTGGAGCACGTACCGGTCAACGCGGAAGTGCAGGTGACGCCCAAAATCCGCACCGAGGGCGACACCACTATCATCCCGGTATTTGAAGAAGTGCTGGTGATCCAAAAACGGGTCATTTTGCGCGAGGAAGTGCGGGTTCGGGTGGAGAAAGTTCCACACGAGCCGCAAGAGTTTACGCTCCGCTCAGAAGTAGTGGAGATCGAACGCCCCGAAATCGGGGAGAGATTAACCAAAGAGGAGTGAAACAAATGCGAACCGTTGTTGCTTTATACGATCGGGTAGAAGATGCGCACCAGGCGGTGCGAGCCCTGCGAGATGGTGGGTTTGAGAACAAACACATCAGCATGATTGCCGCTGACCAGGATCAGATTTACGCGCGGCAGCTTGGCAGCCAGCAGGGAGAAATGCTGGACGACAACAAGGCCGGCGAAGGCGCGGCGGCTGGGGCCGGAACCGGCGCGGTCATCGGCGGCCTGGGCGGCCTGCTGTTAGGCCTTGGCGCGCTGGCGATCCCGGGCATTGGGCCGATCGTAGCCGCCGGGCCGATTGCTGCGGCGCTGGCGGGCGCGGGTATTGGGGCCGCGGCGGGCGGCATTGTGGGCGCGCTGGTTGGCATGGGC
>JAEZBW010000594.1 GCA_023426765.1 Bacillota bacterium | reverse complement strand
CTCGTTGCATACTGCTGCAAACTCTTGTACTGCATGTCTGATTGGTGGTATGATAGAAGAAAGCGCTTCTTTGTTTTCTGCATATTGTGATGCAGTTTTGCAGCGTGTTGAAAGGAACGATGGGATTGAGAAAGAAACTGTTCTTTTTTATTACATACATACTTTTTTCCATAATACCAGTGACCATTCTTGCTGCAAACAGCCAGGAAATCAAGGTTTATGTCAATGATACACGCGTAAAATTTGACGTACCGCCGGTATTTATCAAAGATCGTACCATGGTACCCATCCGGGCGGTATTTGAAGCCATGGGTGCTGATGTCCAATGGAACGACAACACAAAAACGGCAACTATCACAAAAAGTAATAAAAAAGTACAAATCCAGTTGGATAACCGCAATGCGCTGGTGGATGGAAAAACCGTCCAAATGGATGTTCCTGCTACCGGAATCAATGGACGCATTCTTGTACCCGTTCGCTTTATCAGTGAAAACCTCGGGTTGAAGGTGGACTGGGTGAACTCGACACAAACCGCATATATCAACGAACCTTTTGTCCCTGAAAGTATCGGGAATATACAAAACTGGGGAAAATTCGCTTCGGACGGCGTGTGGAACTACCATATCCTGCAGAACAACATTCTTGTCAGAGAGCATGCCATCACTAAAAAGCAGGACAAACTGGCAGACCATGTGGTCTGCGATCTGCAGCTGGATGGTGATTGGATTTACTGCGTCGGCATGGATAAAGGGATCAGCAAAATCATTCGAATCAACAAGGACAGCGGCGACAGAGAAGTGGTTCTTGATACTCCCGTCCAATCCTTTCAGCTTGTCAAGGGCTGGCTTTATTACAGCAAATCGGACAACAGTTCCATTCTGTACAGAACAAGTATCGATGGTTCTGAAACAATGAAAATACTGCAGGATGGCAATTTCTCTCCGAAGAATTGGTTCGTTCAAAACGGGTTTATCTATTATCAGAACCTGCGCACACGCATGATCTTCCGTGCCCGTATCGATGGAGCCGATTCAATTCAGTTGATAAACATGCAAAGTGCTTCTTCTGCAGTCCTTGATAACAGATTCAATCAGAATACCACCAGCGCTTCCTATAACTTGAAACTGATCGACAATGATTATCTATATTATGTTCTTGACACAGGCCTGGACGATGATGCAAGCTACCGTGTGCCCGGGCTGTACAGGCTTCCGATTGCCGGTGGCAAGTCCGAACTGGTGGCTGAAAAAATTCCCGTTTCGGTTAATATGGACGATGATTGGCTATATATGGCTGTTCAGGGTCAGGGAAAAAGCCAGTTGCTGAAATACAAAAAGGATGGCTCACGGGCTCTGACGGTGAATGAATATAAGGAGAATGACCTGCCTGGAAATATCTTCGTATACGGTTCCAGCATTTACTATACCTTGCTGCGCGGAAGCAACAAGCAGGAACTGTTCAGAATGAACCCCGAAGGCCAGAATATTGTTCAAATCACATGGTCTTATGGAGCATACCCTTCGCGAATTAAGGATATTTTATCATCCGCCGCATCGGCATACGGCTCGTTGAAAAGTATCAGCACCTTCCAGCTTTCCAGGACTGAAATTGGCAAGCAGGTTCAAACGAGGACCATTGACCATAAGATCAACCATACCGACTCCATCTATTATCAGAATATCAAGGATGATAAGGATAAGACAGATCTGGAGGTCTGGCTGGACTCTAAATACCGCTATTCTAAAAGCCCTGAAGAAAAGCTCTGGAGCATTGAGAAGCATAATCTCGACAGTATTACGCTGCAAAAGAATGCTCTATCCTATATCACGGCTACCGAAGAGCTGTACAACAACTTAACCGTAACCGAGCGCAATAATAAGATCACCCTCAGCGGTACAGGCTCATTCCCGAACCTGATCAAAAATCTTGTGGGTAGTGGGGAGCTTGTTTACAATGACATTTCAGATTTTTTTGAGACTGTTACAATTCAAATTGTGATTGATGCAGAAAGCTACATGATCGATGAGTTTACACTCGAGGTTAAATACTACCCGCTGAATGCGCAAACCAATGACGGAAAGGCATCGGTCAGCCGTTATTCCTTCCTGAACAGCCGCTTTAACAGCACGCTGATTTATGTGCCTTCATCCCTGCAGGAATCGTTAAGCCTTAAGAATCAGGCCGAGGTCAAGATCGAGCAGGCGCAAAAGCTTCTGGATCAAGGGAAGTATGCGGATTCTGTAAAGCTATTTGACACAGCGCTCAGCCTGTATCCCATATCATATCCGGCTTACCTGAGTAAGGGTAAAGCATTGTATCACCTTGGAAAATATAAAGAGGCCATCGTAACCCTGGATCGATATCGTGATTATGCTCCAAATGATGTTGAAGTGCTTTGGCTGGAGGGATGGTGCTACCTGAAGCTGTCAGATACCACACGAGCCGAACAGTTCGCCCGGAAAGCATTGGATTTGGAAGGGAACAATGTCATTGCGTTAAACCTGATGGGGTCGGTTGCAGCTGAAAAAGAAGACTATACGGCTGCCCGGGGCTTTTTTGAAACTGCCATTTTTCTGGACAAGGCGTATTATGAAGCACATTTGAATCTGGCCTCGGTTTTATTCAACATGGGGAACTACTCCAGATGCATTCAAACCGTGGATAATTTTCTGACACGGTTTCCATCCGACCGAGAACTGATGTATCTGAAGGCTCAAAGCTTTTCCAGGCAGGGGAATAACCTTGACGCCATCAATGTTTATGAGCAAATCCTCGGTAAAAATCAATCCAATGATTTTGTCACGATGACCTATATTGCCATTGAATACGAGACCCTTCAGAACTATACCAAAGCACAGGAATATGCCAACAAAGCCGAGCAGGTTTATGAAGACTACAATCTGCTGAAAAGCCTGCTTGAAAGGCTGATCTACGACAGATCCACCAGTTCATCCCAGAAGCTTGTGGACTTTATCCGCAGAAATTATTTGTACTATAAGGAAAGTGAAGCGGTGAATGAGGCCGTCAATCGGATTACCGCAAAGATGAACGGATATACGATGAATGATGTTCAGGATCTGCTGGAAACCATCCGAAGCCCGGAGGACAATTCCACCTTCCTATTGTACGGTGAGACCTATAACGCCTATATGGAAAGGCAGGAGCAATCACTTGTTACAACAAGACAGGAAGGGAAAATGGTCTATTTCGGCATGAAAACCTTCTCACAGGAAGTTGGCATCAAGTTTTCAGAATACATACAGAGCATAGAAAACTCCGAAGAAAAAATACTGATTCTGGACTTAAGAGATAACAGCGGCGGACTGTCCACAGAAGCGAATATCATGCTGGATACGCTTTTACCGGAATGCACGCCCAGCTATATCATTGAAAGAAACGGATATATCACAACCTTCCGCTCGGGGAAAAGCTATACGGCCTTTAAGAAAATCGGCGTACTTGTAAATGAAAAAACAGCCAGCAGCTCCGAATTGCTCGCTCTTGGTTTAAAGACCTATGCCGATAATGTTACAATTATTGGTAAACAAACGATGGGGAGGGGAGTAGGGCAGAGCGTTTATCTGGATCGTATGAAGCAATATGCCATCTTCCTGGTGAACCATTACTGGAATGTCCTGCAGGAAAACATCCATGACAAGGGGCTGCCGATCGATATCAGGGTGAGCAGTGACGATCCGGATTATTCAAAAGCGATTGCGAACTTCCTGAAAAACTAAGCAGAACTATTAGATAAATCTGCTGAACCAGGTTTGTCATATGCAATTCATATGCTGTGTAACAGTGAAAAGCCAAAGTCTTTGCGTCCTGCAGGTGCTTTGGCTTTTCTAGAGCTTTCATTGAATTTTCATAAGAAAAGACCATTTCAGCTGTTTCTTTTCATTCGCGTAAAGTCAAACAGACAAATATGATAAAAAATTCACAAAAAGAACAAATATATTACACGAAAATTTTTCTGATATCAGTTATAGTGAAATCAGAAAAAAATACCAATCGCATTGCTTGAATTAGTAAATAACTCCTAACCCTAAGCAAAAGTTAACATTATACGAACATAATTTATACCAGGAATGGAGCATAAGTATGAAGTGGAATATGAGAGCATGGATGTATGGCTTAATGAAATCACCGGAAAGAAAGGCTTTACCGGTACTGTCTTTCCCTGGAGCAGAAATAAACGGAACCAGCATATTGCAGGTAGTGAGTGATGCCAATTCTCAATATGAATGTATTAAAGCGATTTCAGACAGGTATTCTTCCATTGCAGTTGTAACCTGTATGGATTTGTCGGTTGAGGCGCAGGCATTTGGATGTGAGGTTCGTTTTGATGAAAATGAAGTGCCAGCTGTTATCAAGGGAGTCATCACGGATATTCAAGAAGCGGAAGAACTGGATATTCCGAATATAGGCGCAGGACGTACGCTGGAATATATCAAAGCCGCTGAAATGGCTGCAAGGAATCTGAAGGAAAAACCCGTATTTGCAGGGATGATCGGACCCTTTTCCCTGGCAGGACGTTTGTCTGACATGTCCGAAGCGATGATGAATATCATTCTTGAGCCTGATGGAATGAAGCTGTTATTGGAAAAGATCACTGTATTCCTCATTGAATATGCAAAAGCCTTTAAAGCTGCGGGTGCGAATGGAATAATCATTGCCGAGCCGGCTGCAGGCTTGCTTTCACCGCAGCACTGTCATGAATTTTCATCGGAATATGTGAAGAAGATCGTTGAGGCGGTACAGGACGACTTTTTCATGGTTATTCTGCATAACTGCGGGAATACCGAGAATCAAGTGGAGTCCATGGTTTCAACGGGTGCTATGGGGTTCCACTTTGGAAATGCAGTGGACATGGCGAGGATTATGCCTCAAATACCATGGGGAAGGGTTGCCATGGGCAATGTTGACCCTGCACGTGTTCTAAAAAACGGAACAGTAACGGATGTTAAGAAAAAGACAGAAGAACTGCTGTGGAAAACAGCGATATATAAGAATTTCGTACTGTCTACCGGGTGTGATGTACCGCCGGGTACCCCTCAAAGCAATATCCAGGCTTTCTTTGATGAACTTGACAGCTTTAATCGTAAGGCAGTGCTAACTGGTGAATCAGCGTAGTTATTCATTATTCTTTTTTGATGCATGGAAACTGGATAAAGGATTACTTTCCACAGCGTTTTTTAGCTGTTGAGTGTCCAGATGGGTATATATTTCTGTCGTTGCGATACTTTCGTGGCCAAGCAATTCCTGCAAAGAGCGAATATCAACATGGCCGTAACGATACATCAGGGTAGCAGCCGTATGTCTCAGCTTATGGGTGGAATACCGTCTGGGATCAAGGCCGGCGGAGGTGATATATTTCTTTACAAGGTGCTGAACTGTAGCTTTACTGATGCGCTGTTTCCTTTCACTGAGAAACAGCGCATTTTTATCCTTTACGCCATTGACAGGCCGGACCCTGCGGTAATTGTCAATGGCCTCCACACAGGCTGAGTTCAGGGGAATCATCCGTTCCTTGTCGCCTTTCCCGATGACGGTAAGCGTATTGTTCCGTATGCTGCTGAGGTTAATGCCGGTCAATTCAGAAAGACGCATACCGCAGTTCAGGAACAGCGTTAAGATAGCGTAATCCCGTATTCCATGCTCACCTTCAACGATGGACAACAGCTGTTTGCTTTCATCGATGTTCAGGTACCGCGGTAATCTTTTTACAATTTTTGGAGATTCCAGCTCGGTTGTGGGATTTATTTCCAAAAGCTTCGCTTTACTCGTTAAATAATTAAAAAAAGACTTCAGGCTGGCGACTTTACGGGCTCGTGCATAGGCTGAATTGGCGCGGGTGTTGCTGATAAAGGACATATATGAGTATAGGTCGCTTAGCGTGACAGATTTCAGAAAACCGACATCAATATCAGAGATATCGATGTCATCAGGTTTGGTTGATTTTGGGACCAGAC
>JAEZBW010000570.1 GCA_023426765.1 Bacillota bacterium | reverse complement strand
GCCCATGCCCATGGTACCTATTAAGGAAAACATACATGAAAAATCAAAATACTAAGAATGGGGCAAGCGCCCGACTGTCGGAAAAGGATTACGAGAAAAGCCGGTTGATGGCTATTTTCGAAGGCATATCCGCGCGTATTATCTTCGGCTTTACCACAGGGGCGTTTCTGACAGGCTATTTAAAATACATAGGCGCAGATGACAAGCTTTGCGGGCAAATTGCCGCAATTCCCGTTTTAGCCGGTATCATACAGTTTTTCTCGCCTCTGGTGCTGGAAAAACTGAACCGCAGAAAACCACTTGTAACCTTTTTTAACGCTCTTCACCGCATCATGCTTGTGCTGCTGGTCTTCATACCCCTGATTCCTGCGCCGGTAAAAACCCGTATGATGATGGTCGGCGTCCTGTATTTCGTGTCCCACCTGATGGTCAATATGGTGGCTCCTGCAACCGTGACGATGATCATCAGCCTTGTACCGCAGGGAATGCGGGGCAGGTATTTCGGCAACCGTGAAATATTCCTCATCTTTATTTCCAGTGTCATGAATATCGTCATGGGAAGGGTACTGGATATATTTCAAATGCAAAACAAACCCTATCAGGGGTATCTGGTCATGTACGGGGTTGCCCTGCTGGCTATGCTTCTGAACCTGTTTTCCTATCTGAAGATAAAGGAACCGCCACGTGCAGCTGCCAAAACAGAGATCAGTTTTAAGAACCTGTTTCTTTTACCTTTAAGGGAAAGAAAATTCCGTAAAATCATTATTTTGTTTTTCATATGGGGGTTATCCCTGAATTTTGCTTCACCGTTTTTCTCGGTATATATGGTATCACAGCTGAAGCTAAGCTACACCTTTATTACCATATGCGGCCTGCTGAATGCCTTAAGCTATGTGCTTTCGGTCAGGCTGTGGGGCAAGGCCGCCGACAGGAAATCCTTTACTTATACGGCCATGATCACGCTCACCTTACTGGGCCTTACCCATGCAGGCTGGTTTTTAGTAGCATCAGGCTCTCTTCTTGAACAACCACTGGTCATTCTGCTGCATATAACCAGTGGTATCTCCTGGGCTGGAATAAACATATCACTGTTGAACATCCCTTATGAAAATACGCCCGATGAGGGGAAAACGGTCTATCTGGGCTTTAACGCGGCGTTAAGCGGACTGGTCGGCTTTTTATCCTCCATGGTTGCATCCTGGATGGTCGGGAAAATGCAAAACTACAGGGGCATGTTTTTAGGCGTGGAGATCACTCAGTTTCAGATCATTTTTGCCATTTCAGGAATACTGACCGTACTGGCCGGCCTTTATATCCGTGTGTTCATTTGGAAAAAGAAAAACCCGACACCATAAAAAAGCCATAACAGGCCGGAGGAACAGATTACTGTTCAACCACAGTAGAGTTAGCGGGTGATTTGCGTGATTTTGGTGACGAAAGAACGTGAACAGTAACGGTAATAGTGCGGTTTCCTTACCAATTTAGCGTTTATGGTTTACTTTTAAGTGCGTAATGCTATAATGAATATGTTTGAAAAATTGCTTACTGAAGGGAATGAGAATGCCATGAGTCTGATTTTACTGGAGCAAATGCGCCCCCAAATCAGAGAACAACTGAACAGCATCATTGAATTGAGGGATTCACTTTGACGTCCCTGGCATGGAGAAAGATCTGGCAGAACTGGATCAAAAGGCGCAGGAACCTGGTTTCTGGGATGATGCAGAAAATTCACAAATCATACTGCAAAAGGGTAAAAGTATCCGTGACAAGCTGGAGGTTCTGAAAAAGCTGGTGAATGACTGCGAAGACCTGGTTACCCTTGTGGACCTGGGGCTTGAAGAACAGGATGAAGCCATTCTGGAGGAAGTGCAGGAAAGCTTTGAGGATGTCCGGGAACGATATGAAAAGCTGAGGCTGCAAACACTGCTGAAAGGCGAATATGACAGGAATAATGCCATCTTTACGCTGCATGCAGGAGCAGGCGGAACCGAGGCCATGGATTGGGTGGAAATGCTTTTCCGCATGTTTACCCGCTGGGCCGAAAACAACCAGTTCCAAACCCGTGTGCTGGATTTTCTGGAGGGTGATGAAGCCGGCATTAAAAGCGTAACGGTGGAAGTAAACGGAGAAAATGCTTACGGTTACTTAAAATCCGAAAAAGGTGTGCACCGGCTGGTTCGCATCTCACCGTTCGATGCTTCGGGAAGAAGGCATACCTCCTTTGCATCCATGGATGTTATGCCGGTGCTGGATGACAGCATCAAGATTGACATCAATCCCGAAGATATAAAAATGGATGTTTACCGTTCCAGTGGGGCCGGAGGACAGCACATCAACAAAACCTCCTCGGCCGTCAGGCTTACCCATATTCCTACCGGCATTGTGGTGGCCTGCCAGAATGAAAGATCCCAGTTCCAGAACAGGGATACGGCGATGAAAATGCTGTATGCGAAGCTTTTGGAGCTGAAAGAACGTGAACAGAAGGAAAAAATCAGCGAGATCAAAGGTGACCAGATGGATATTGCCTGGGGAAGTCAAATCCGTTCCTATGTATTCTGTCCTTACACATTGGTGAAGGATCACCGGACGGGGTATGAAGAAGGAAACGTGGACAAGGTGATGAATGGCGGGCTTGACGAATTCATCGGCGCGTATCTGACGTATATGGCAAGAAAACAATAAGGCTGATCAAAAAACAGGCGGTTCATCACCGCCTGTTTTCTGCTAAATTCAGGTTTAACGGGTAACTGAGGATTTCCGTTTAAAAATATATTTACCAAGCTTGGCCAACAGCAGAATGATTTCGATGATCACCAATGCAATTACAATATAAAAAATTTCTTTGTATTCCAGCACTCTTTTCTTTATTTTTTCATAGGTGGTCATTTCGGGAAGGATTTCAACTTCAGGGAAAAGATCCACGGCGATTACCGTGCCGTCCACCAATGTAAACTTTACATTTCCAAGCACGGTGTTCTTGTATACCGGAAGCTTCATGTTTGATTCAACGGAAGCATAGTCCACATTTTGGATATAGCTGACCCCCAGAGGATAGGTGTAAAATACATCACTGCCGGATACAAGGGTTACATTGTGACCTTCTATCTGAGCTTCGGATAAAGCCTGACCCTTCGAAACCAGAATATCTCTTCTGAAATTATTAAAACCATGATCGAGCAGCTTTATGCTGTCTGTATACATGCTGTCCGCCGGTGAATCCAACAGGATACAGGCCAGCCGCTGCTGGCCTCTGGTGGCGGTGGTTATTACCGTTTGAAGCTTCGGATTGCTGAAATCCCTCTTTCCGCCATCCACGCCATCATAACTCCAGAACATGTCATTCAGGTTTGTCAGGACAATGGTCTTCTCATCGTCAAACCAGGGTTTGGCCTGAGTGGAGAAAACCCTTTCAAACTCCGGGTTTGAAGACAAACACTGGCGCAGAAGCCTGGCTAAATCCGAAGCGGTCGTTCGCTGGTTTTCATCGTATTTGCCGGTGGGGTTTGTGAAATGGGTATTTGTTAAATTCAGCGTTGCCGCGTAATCATTCATCAGCTTGACAAAATTGTCAACTGTCCCGCCGATTGCTTCTGCCAATGCAATTGCGGCATCATTGGCATTGCTTAGCATACAGGCATAAATCAAGCTTTGGGCGGTGTACTTCTCTCCGACCGAAAGCTCGAGTATGGCGCCTTCCGCGTTGACAGCCTCCTTGCTGGCGGTAACCATTTCATTTTCAGTTTTTTCAAGGGCGATCAAAGCGGTCATCAGCTTGGAAGCGGCCGCAATATGTAAAGGCTCTTCCGGATTTTTGGAGTACAAGACCTGCCCGCGCCGAAGCTCAATCAACAGCGCTGAAGGCGCATCAATGGCAGGCTCGGACGGAAGTGCCAAACCAACAACAGGAGGAATGCTGATAAGGATGATGAATAAAACTAAAAAAAATTTTTTAACCATGGGTGCCTCCCCGATAGGCTTTACAGGTATATTGTACCTGAATCCAAGGATCAAAAACAAGGTTACTTTCAAAGATATACCTTATTTTTTGTTTATGCAATAGGGACTATTGTACCTCCATCTTGTTTTCCACCTGTTTTTCCCGCAGGCAGGATCCATAAGCAACCCAAAAATTCTGGAATCATATAGAACACAAATGAACCATATTAGGATGAGATACAAAACCGTTATCAGCGGAAATGGAGCCAACTTCATTTCCCACAGCAAATAGCGGCATATCCAAAAGGAACCTGCGGAATAATAACGAGGTAGGAATGGCATTTAACCGATAAGAGAAAAAAGGAGAAAGCAGATGGCAAAAGGTTTCTATTACGGCTCAATTCTGGTATTGTGGATAGTTTTCCTGATTACAGTGGGGAAAAGACCTTTTAAGGTGCGTCATGTGTTCATATGGATCACCTACAGCCTGTATTCGCTTGTGTATGAGGTAATCTTTGGCGACATACTGAACCTGTATTACTATATTACACCTGAAGACTCCATCATATATATTCTGCTTGGTTCGTTATTTCTGTATCCGGTTAAAATGATTTTATACCTGCTCTTCCTGCCTTCGAAAAAGGTTTTATGGTACACGGCGGGATGGATTGGTTTTGTACAGATCCTTGAATTGATCTCGATGTATACAAAAACGGTTGTGATGACGGGATGGAAGGTAATTCCGTGGTCACAAATCACCTATCTGATCACGTATCTGCTGTTGTTTGCGGTTGACAGATACTACCATAAAGTTGTCAGTGACGAAATTATCATAAAAAGAGGTTGAATACTATTTGGTCTGCAGTGTTTTACGAATGATTCCCGAGCCCAGCGGTAAAAAATTCAGAGGCGTTCTGTACAGGATGCTGCGCATACCGGGAAGGCCAAGAAAGGAGAGCAGCCTGTCGTATCCCTTGTTATCCAGATTGTCAAACCCCATGCGCAGCTGATGCAGCTGCAGGTTCTTCTTTGTAATGGCTTTGCATTGCCGGTGATAATCATATCCCAAAGCAATCGTTCTTGCTGCGTAAACCCCCATGCTTAACGAATTATACTGCCCAAAACCAAGAAAGGAATCAATGCTGCCGCCGGCAAGCCCGGAAAAAATCAGGTTGTCATACACCTTCGGATAAACAAAGCCGGCGGAATGATACTGGGT